>JAVVFI010000037.1:0-20553 GCA_032250555.1 Sedimentisphaerales bacterium | reverse complement strand
GTGCTGGCATTCAATAATGAAACTGAAAAGCAGCTTAGTCGGTTTATTGACAACCATCTTGATAAAATGCGTCCATTATTTAAACAATCAGCCCCAAAGTTCCTGTTCAAAGCAATGAAAAGGAAGCCGCAATTACCGAACTTATCGATTTACTCGATACAAACGGCCTCTTTTCAGACAGAAATGTGGTTCTTGAGGCCGTTCTGACGCGTGAAAGGATAAGAAGCACAGGAACAGGTGCCGGAATTGCCATTCCTCACTGCAAATGCAATGCAGTTAAGGAACTCGTCATGGCGATTGGTATCGCCGGCAAACCAATCGAGTTCGACAGCGTTGATGGAAAACCGGTTAGTATCCTCTTTCTCCTGGTCTCTCCGATCAACCAAACCGGCCCGCATATTCAGGCATTGGCCGGCATAAGCAGGCTCATGCTAAACGAAGAATTCAGACAAAAGCTTGAAAAAGCCGCTTCAACCGATGATGTCTATGGACTGCTGAACGAAATTGAGAACTATAAAACGTCAACCGGCATTATTTAACAAATTACAATTGGTACATTTACAGTTGACTAATTCGTCGATTCCCAGAGAATCAGGCCCATTTCATAAGGATTAACAAGGTCGTTATGATTAGGAAGAATTCTTATAGCCACTCCATGTTGACCTGCTTTTGTACAGGACATCGAGCCGGCAAACCAATGCTCTTCCTGCGATTCGGCAGACTTTTCGTAATCCATTCTGATAGCCGTACCCTGCCTGATCTTTCCCCATGCATCGACCGGACCATAATAAAGTTCAACTGAAATATCCTTCGGATTAATTTTCCCGAGCTTAACCAAAGTCCTCACGGACAATTTTGAACCAACTTTTAATTGTGACTGTTTAGGATTCAGTTTTTTGTTACCGTCGCCGTTACGGACTTCCATTATGACGTCTTTTACAGCAAATCCGGGCCAGGCTTCATTCACCTCAGCTTTCCACTTTGAAAATTCCCTGGCTTTATTGCAATCTGTTGCAGTTAGATAATTGTATTTAGCCATCGCAGGATTGTAGAACCTGCGTGTATAGTCAGCAACCATCCTGTGGGTGTTGAACTGCGGTGCTATCCACTTTATGGAATTTTTTACCCTGCTTATCCATGCCCTCGGTAATTTGTCGGCAGAGCGAGTGTAAAAGAGTGGGACAACTTCATTTTCTAAAATATTATAGATGGCCTGCGACTCTACAGCATCCTGATAGTTACCGTCCTCATAGCTCTGGCCCGCTCCGATAGTCCAGCCTCCTTCAGGTTGATATCCTTCGCACCACCAGCCATCTAAAGTGCTCATATTCAACGCACCGTTTACCGCTGCTTTCATGCCGCTCGTGCCGCTGGCCTCCAGCGGTCTTCGCGGATTGTTAAGCCACAGATCAACGCCGCGAAGCAGGATTCTTGCCATATCAATATCATAGTTTTCCAAAAATACCAGGCGCCGTTTTACATTATACTGGTCCGCAAATTGAATAATGTGTCTTATAATGTCCTTACCTTCCGAATCCTTCGGGTGAGCCTTGCCGGCAAATATAACCTGTACCGGTCTTTCTGGATCGGTTAACATTTTCACAAGCCGCTCCGGGTCTCTAAGAAGCAGATTACCTCTTTTATAGCCTGCAAATCTTCTTGCGAAACCGATAGTAAGTATATCAGGATCAAGAACCTCTTCGGCGTGGTTTATTTCACTGTGGTAAGTACCTCTTCGTTCTACCTGTGTTTTGAGTCGATTTCGTGCAAAAACAATCAACTGCTCTTTACATCTCTGATGTATTTGCCAGAATTCTCCATCCGGAATTTGTTCGACGTTATTCCAGAGTTGCTTATTCATAGCTTCATCGTCCCAGCTCGGCCCAAGATACCTTTGGAACAAAGAGTTCATCTCATCTGATATCCAATTTTTAATGTGGATACCATTTGTAATCGGTATTATGGGCACTTCATTGAGAGGAAGCCCCGGCCAAATGCTACCCCAAATCCCACGTGATATTTCACTATGCAATTTACTTACTCCATTTGCATAGCCACTCAATCGTAAGGCCAGCACTGTCATTTTGAACATTTCGCCATCATCGTCAGGCAGAATCCTTCCCAACGACAAAAATTCTTCTCTATTGATGTTAAGCTTGGGGAAATAATCACCAAAATATTTATCCATCAACTCTACATTAAATTCATCGAGACCGGCTTTGACAGGCGTATGCATAGTAAATACATTACCCGCCCTTGTAGCTTCAACGGCCTCATTAAAAGTAATATTTTGAGCACTTTTTATTTCACGTATTCGTTCTAACGCCATAAAAGCCGCATGTCCTTCATTCATATGGCATACTGTTGGTTTAATATCCATTGCAAACAATGCTTTTAAGCCGCCAATTCCCAACATAATCTCCTGGCGAATTCGCAATTCCCGGTCGCCCCCATAAAGACTGCTTGTAATCATACGGTCGCCCGGGGAATTTTCAGGTATGTTAGTATCCATCAGAAATAATTTCACCCTGCCCACCGTTACACACCATACTTGTGCCAAAACACCTCTGCCAGGATAATCAACGCTGATTGTTAAGGGCATACCATCTTCTTTTCGAACAAGCTCTATAGGCATACTATAAAAATCGTTCTCGACATATTCTTCCCATTGTTCACCATTCTGACTCAAACACTGTCGGAAATACCCTTTCTGATACAAGAGGCCAACACCAACCAGAGGAATACCAAGGTCAGAAGCACTTTTAAGATGATCGCCCGCAAGTATGCCCAGGCCGCCGGCATAAATAGGCAAACATTCATGAAGACCAAACTCAGCACTAAAATAGGCAATGATCGGCTTAGCGGATTTCGTACAGACCTGCTCATACCAGGTCTTTCTTTCAAGATATATTTTGAACTTTTCAGCAGCACCATTTAAATGTGCCAAAAATCCTTGATTCCCAGTCAGTTCATCCAGTTTTTCCTGCGTAATACTGCCAAGCATTTTTACGGGATTATGACCACAATCCAACCATAACTTATTGTCAATGCGTTTGAACAGTTTTACATACTCAGGATTCCATGACCAAAACATATTCTTAGCAATAAGCTCAAGATCTTTCAAGGCCTCAGGCAAAGCCGGCAATACTGTGAAGCTACGGACACATGGCATTTTCATTTCTCCATAATGTAAGTCTTTTGTTTAGCATATCTTAACAAATCAGGAAAATAGGGATTCTCCATTAGATATCCCCTGAATTTAATCGGCCAATCTTCTGATTGTCTTTACCCTAAAAACAAAGCAATGAGAAGTTTGGTGAAATATGAACGTCCGATATGACTTTATCTTAATGCAGGGCAATTAAAAAAGGCCTGAACAAACAGGCCTTTTATCTTTTGTTGCGTAACATTCCTCCACAGGTGCCGTAAGAAAGAGTTCGAAAAGAACCCATTACTACCAAGTGGGCAATCGTTACTTGTGTCCGAAAGTCCTATCGAGTAGGCTTTTCCGATCCATCAAGACCTGATTTCCCTGAGTACGGGTATCGGTTCTTTCAAACACATACTTCCTATACGAACACCGCAGGGGTTAGCCCGCAACAATCTTTTATACCAAATCAAAAACAAAAAGTCAATAAAATACCAACAATATTCAAACTAATAACTTAACTCTTCTGCTTTTCTCTTTACTTGTTTTTCGGCTTTTTCACTATTTTTTCTAAAGCTAAATTCAAACTCAAAAAACATATTTTTATCTCCGCTGTTTTTGCACTAAAAACGACAATTTACAAACCAGAGCATTTAGATGAAGTTAAGAATTTTTCACTTTTTTTTGCAGGCGTTAGTATCCTTACAGCGTTCGCAGCTCAGCCCCAACAGACTTAGTGAGGCTTTCCACAATATCAGTCTCAAAACCGTCAACTCTCTGGTGTGTTAATGTACCGTCTTCATCCCGGTAGCGCAGTGAAAAAGTTACACTTTTTTTGCCGGATGGAATACCCTTACCCTGGTATATGCCAACAAATTGAACATTCTCAAGTTCAACTGCTGCTTTGTTGCTTACTGCCTCGATAATATCAGCCCAGCAGATATTATCATCGACGATAATCGACAGGTCGCGCTGTATCGCCGGATATCTTGGCAGCGGCTTAACTTCTATCGCACCACTTTGCAAAGATGAAAGCTGTTCATATTCCAACTCTACAGCACAGGGCAAGATGTCTTTGAAATCATATTTATCTTTAACTGCTTTCGAAACGATGCCTGCGGTTCCTATTGTTCGAGAGTTCACAATTACTTTAGCACCTGTCTGGGCCCAGATAAGCTCGGCAGGAGTAAAATTAATTTGTGCCTCTCTATCGATATTTCTTATGAGTCCTTCAATCACACCCCGCAGGTCTCGAAAGTCACAGTCACAAACAAGGGTTAGCTTAGTTTTTTGAATCGGCAGCTTATCGCCCTGCTCATGGTTAGGTACAAAAGTATCGGCAATCTCATATATTTTACACGGCGTATTTCCGGCGTTAAGATTTGTTTTCAAAACACCCAGTAAAGAACCAATAAGAGTCTGGCGTAGAATATTTGCGCTTTTTCTGGATACATCTTTTACCGCCAGATGTTCCTTTACATCATCCTTCGAGAAGAGTTCGGCAACAGAATTATCAACAAAGTCAACATTTATCGTTTCATAAAAGCCGCAGCCGTTAAGAAATGTTCCAAGGGACTCAATCAGCTTCTGACGGGCATCGACCGGCACGACTTCTATTTTGATTTTTCGCTCCGTTGGTACATTGCTATAACCGTAAACACGGGCGACTTCTTCAATCAAGTCAACTTCACGATAAACATCGCTGCGCCAGGAAGGTACCGAGCATGTTATCTCACCATCGGTGCTTTGAGGCTTAAAACTTAAAGCAGAGAGAATCTTCGATGCTTCTTCGCAAGGGACCTCGATACCGAGCAACTTATTTAATCGTGAAAGCCGGAGTGTTACTTCTTTCTTTTCGGGTCTTTTAGGATAAATATCAACCACACCCTTCGCTGTTTTCCCGCCTGCGACCTGAGTTATCAGTTGTGCTGTACGTTTTGAGGCCCAGTCCACCATGTCAATATCGACAGTTCGTTCAAATCGATATGCGGCCTCCGAAGGAAGGGCAAGTTTACGAGACGTTGTACGAATACTAACCGGGTCAAAATGTGCGTCTTCCAGAAGTATTGTGGTGGTTGTCTCGCTGACCTCGGAATCGAGTCCACCCATAACACCGGCTATACCAACAGGGATTTGTGAATCAGCGATAACCAGCATATCAGCATTAAGATCACACTGCGTACCATCGATGCTTGTTAAACGTTCGCCGGCACGAGCTTTTCTGACTACTATTTTTCCATCAGTAATCTTAGCATAATCAAAGGCGTGCGGCGGCTGGGCGGTTTCCATCATAGCGTAGTTGGTAGCGTCCACAACATTATTGACACTTCGCACCCCAATGGCTTCAAGGCGTTTTCTGAGCCAGTTCGGAGATGGGGCGACTTTGACACCGTCAATAATCCGGGCGGTATATCTTCCGCATAAATCCGGGGCGACAATTTCAACACTGACAAAATCCGCAGCATCTTTGTCCAGTTCGTCGAGTTCGATATCTGATATTTTAAGTTTTTTGCCCGTTGCAGCGGCCAACTCACGGGCAATACCTATATAACCCAGACAGTCGCCGCGATTGCTGGTTACTTCAACATCGATAACCGCATCGTCATCAAGATGTTCTATCCCCTCACAAGGAAATCCCAGGTCGCTAAGTATCTCAGCAATTTGTTCGGCATTAAGTCCGGTTTCGATATAATCACTTAACCAATTCAGCGAAATTTTCATAACAAAAGCACCGTAGAAAAACAAAACCTCAATTCTGGCAATAACTTAACCTCCAGAGCAACTTCTGTCAACCCTATTAGAGGTAAGTGGGATTTGTATAGTTTGCAGGGTAGTAAGGATACTCATCAGGGCGTTTGCAATATCACAAAGCAGAATAACACAACCGCTCTCGATATAGGCCGGGATTAACTTAGACGTCAGGTTCTGTTTTTGGCAATAAGCAAATCCACCGCCTTTTTAATGTTGTCAACTGTAGAGATTAAGAACAATTCATCACCTTCATTGATGACCTGCTGCCCCCTGGGAATTGAGAATTCTTCCGTTTGCTTATTATATACCGCAATGAAGACACACTGAGATGGGAAGTGGCGGCTTCCTACGATGTCCTGAATGCTCTTGCCGGCGATTTTTGCATGCTCAGGTACGATAACCAGAAATATATCCGCCTTGCCGCCGCCTATACTTGTTATTCTTCGAACCTGTGGATTTTCTATATCCATCATTATCTGGCCGACCATCAGGTCGGTCATACGAACAATCGAGTGTACACCAGCCACTATATAGGCATGTTTATACGCTGGGTCTCTCATCCTGACTATGATTTGAGGTACCTCGAAACTCTTGGCTAAAATTGCACAGGCAAGGTTGTCAGCATCATGGCCTGTTGCAGCAACTAAAACATCGGCCTTAGTTATACCCGCTTCATTCAAAGCTTCGATGCTCGTAGCGCTTCCGTTAATCGCAACAACTCCGGTTTCGGCATATAATTTGTCACATATCTCCTTGTTCTGCTCAATTAATACCACATCATGCTTGTTATCCAGTAACATCCGAACAAGGCCACCCCCAACCATTCCGCCCCCAGTGATAACGATATACATTTTTATTACCTCCAATTATGGATAATATACTAATTGATTGTCACTTTGACCATTTATCTCCAAGCCTTCCCTGAAAATAATAGTAATACCGGCAATATTTCCAGTCTTCCTGCAAGCATGCCAAAAATATACGTGAGTTTAACAACAGGATGAATATCTATCATATCGGGGCCGGAGATATAGCAAGGGCCTATATTGCCCATTGCTGAAAACATCCCTGAAAATGATGCCCAGGGACCTTGATTTGAAAACAGAGCAGTAATTACCCCTCCAAAAAGCAATAATGCCATCCATGTAAAAAACAAAGCGGATATCCTATGCACCTCGTCTTCGGGTAATATTTTCCGATCGACAATCAATCCCGAAGATGCCTTGCTGGAAGTTCTCAGCTTGAAAATCTCTCTAAACATCAGCCTGTTAAGTATAGCGACGCGTACAACCTTAAAGCCGCCAGCCGTTGAACCAACGCAGCCACCGATGACCATCATAACCAGAAACAATTGCTTAGCTGCAACACCGAAAAAATCAGAGCTGATATTCATCGTGGTAAAACCGCTCGTCGTAAGAATGGAAATCACATGGAACAGGCTATGTCGAAAAGATCGCTCAAATTCGATGAGGTCAACAGCAACTCCACGTTTGAAGAGTGCTTCAAAAGCGTCTGTCCTGTATAGACGCTCGATCATAATGATAATCACAAAAACAGTTATGAGCCTCCACCAGTATCGAATTTCAACATTATCCCAGAGGGCCTTAAAATCTTTTGTCAAGATACGGTAATGAATCAGAAAGTTGATTCCGCCCAACATCATTATGAAAGCCAGGGTATATTCTATCAACCGGTAATTGTAATCCGGCTGGTTATAGTATCCGATACTGCTGTCATAAATTGAAAAGCCGCCTGTTGCAATAGCGGTTAGGCCATGACATATAGAATCGAAAATCGGCATCCTTTCGATAGCAAGAACGGCGATAGCTAATGCCGTTAAAATAACATAAATTGTCCAGATTATTCTAATAGTATGGAACAATCCCGGAGCAGGCCTGCGAGAGGAAATTTTATGGCTTTCAGCTCCTAAGATATGGTGAGCCCCGCCGGCCTGGAATGTCAGCACTAAGAAAAAAGAAAGTATGCCTATTCCGCCCAGCCATTGCGTAAGCGCCCGCCAGAAAAGTATGCTCCTCGGCATATTATCCAGCCCTGAAAAAATTGTTATACCGGTGGTAGTAAAACCACTCATAGCTTCAAAATAAGCGTCGAGGTAATTCGACCTGGCCGCGATTACAAAGGGCAAAGCACCTATTGCCGAGACAATAAGCCAACTGAGAGCGCATATAAGCATAGAGCCGCCCGGATTGAGAACAGCCGGTTTAAACTCATGGCGTAAAATCATACCGAGTAAAAATGAGATTGTAGATGCTATGACAAAAGCAGCCGCAGTCACTACTCCGTCAGTAATTACTCCGTCACCCTTTCCCCAGTACACAAGAACGACTATCAAAGGGAATAAAAGAATAAGGCCTAATATCTCCAGCAGATTACCAATAAAATGTAATATGCAACTGATTTGTCGAAATCCGTTTCTCATTCACAGCTCCATAGTTTCTAATAGCCACTGGTCGGCCCTGTTATCGAATTATAATGCAGGTATAGACTATTGCAAGCTATTTACCGGCTAATATCAAAGTCGACAAGTCAGAAGATTTGTAATGTCCAAATTTGGACTTTTGTTTTTTTGTTTTTGCCTTATAATAGTGAAAATTAGTCTGCGTTAAGCAATTTGAGGAGAAAATGAAATGACAAAATTCAATGTAATCATATCAATTGCTCTTTGACTGGTTGCATAAATAAATACATGGAACAACGTAAAATGGACGACGTCGAAAGATTTGAACAACTTATCAATGCCGGCTATTGTTGTATATCTATTGTCAGCCATGAAGAAAAGTACGCCCTGGAAATCATACAGAAGGCGGCACTTGGCCAAAAACGAGGTATGTGGATATGGTCAGTTGCCGGAGGCGTCAGAGAAGGCCTGCTTTCCGACAGCCCTTTCATAGCTGATACTGAATCCCCCGCCACCGGACTTCGCCACCTTGCCGATGCAAGGGAAGGATCTATTTGTGTAACTCTCGACCTTGCGGAACATCTTAAAGCAGGCCTGGCGCTGCGGGCATTGCGTGATCTCATTGACTGTTTCGAGAAGAACGGTAATACGCTCGTTATGGTTGACAGCACTGATAAACTGCCCGAAGTCATAAAATCATACGGGAAGCCTTTCGAAATTTCTTTGCCGGACCGGAATGAATTGAAAGATATCGTCCGCAGGACATTGCGCCGCTTTCACCGTAAAACACCTATTGAGATTGGTATCTCAACAAAGGGCCTTGAGACAATCGTCCGTAATCTTCGCGGCCTTACACGCCGACAGGCTGAACGGATTATTATCGACGCAGTCGCCGATGACAGGCGCTTCGATGACAACGACATAAACCGCGTCATTGCAAGTAAACGGCAGATGATTCAACGTGGAGGTTTATTGGAGTATATTCAAACACCTCTGGATCTGAGTGAAATCGGTGGTATGAGACAACTTAAAAAATGGCTAAACCAACGTAAAGACGCATTTAGCTCCAAAGCTATGGAGTTTGGCCTTGAAGCTCCCAAAGGCGTGCTGATGCTCGGCGTTCAGGGCGCGGGAAAAAGCCTCTGTGCCAAAGCCATAGCAACCGCCTGGCACCAGCCGCTCTTGAGAATGGATCCGGGCGGTTTGTACGCCAGCTTTATTGGTGAATCCGAACGCAATCTTCGGGATGCGCTTCGGCAAACCGAAATGATGTCGCCGGTTGTTCTTTGGATTGATGAAATCGAAAAGGCTTTTGCATCGGCGGCCAGCCGAAGCGCAGACGGCGGCCTGTCCCAGAGGATGTTCGGAAGTTTACTGACCTGGCTGCAGGAACGCAAAGCACCTGTGTTCGTCGTAGCTACCGCCAACGACATCGAGGCCCTGCCACCCGAGCTTCTGCGTAAAGGACGATTCGATGAGATTTTCTTCGTTGACCTGCCCAATTATGAAGTGCGACAAGAAATATTCGCAATTCACATAATAAAACGTAAGCGTGATCCGGACAAATTCGACTTAGAAGCATTAGCTAAAGTCTCTGAAGGCTATAGCGGCTCTGAAATAGAGCAGGCCATAGTATCCGCTCTGCATCAGGCGTATTCTGACAAAGCCGGCTTAAGTACTGACCGGATAGCCTCCGCCGTGAAGGCCTCGCCGCCGCTCACTGTAACATTAGCCGAAAAAGTACAATGCCTGCGGACCTGGGCAGAGGGAAGATGTGTCCCTGCAGATTGAAAATCAAACCGGCAAGCTTTGTGCTTTTATCTTTCTGGTTTTCTCTTATAATAGACCTGTTAATTGAGCTTAATTGATTTTTTAAGGATACCTGTTATGGGAAAAAACAGCCTGTTCGCTTTAATGACTGTCGGCTTAATTGCCAGCCTTTTACTATCCGGCTGTGTGGAACGCAAACTGACAATCAACACCGAGCCGCAGGGGGCATTAGTAATATTAAACGATGAGGAAATCGGCACTTCACCTGTTACTGTCTCGTTTGAATGGTATGGTGATTACTGGGTCAGAATAAGCAAAGAAGGGTACGAAAGCTTAAACACTCACCGCCCCTTAAAAAGACCCTTGCACGATGTCCCTCCATTTGATTTCTTCGCGCAGATAATCAATCCGAACAGAATCGTCGATTCGTACGAATGGACGTTCCCACTTGAACCCAAAAAGCAAATCAGCCGGGAAGAGCTAATCCAGGCCGCAGAGAAACTGGAGAAAGATCTCCGATAGGTTTTGATTGAGCCCAAAAGTCGTCAAAAGCAATATAAGACAATCCCCCGCTCAGAGAACTCCGTTACTGTGTACCTGGTGCACCGTCAAACAAGATTCTCACGGTACCATTCTATTGCTTTTTGAAGACCTTCACTAAATGGTACTACGGGCTTGAAGCCGATTATTTTTTCAGCCAGAGTAATATCAGCCAGGGAGTGTTTTACATCGCCGGGGCGCGGGTCAGTGTAATTCGGCTTAACGTTCTTACCTAAAGTATCATTAATCATGACAATAATCTCATTGACCGTTACAGCCAGGCCACAAGCGATATTAATGACTTCGCCTTTAGTCTCTTTGGCTCTTGCGGCAAGTAAATTGGCCTGAACAACGTTGTCAACATACGTAAAATCTCGGCTTTGCCGGCCATCGCCATAAATCGTAGGCGGTTCATCCTTCAATATTGCTGTAACAAAAGCCGGGATAGCGGCTGCATATTGACTTTTTGGGTCCTGCTGCGGACCGAAAACATTGAAGTACCGAAGTGATATAGTTTCAAGGCCGAATACCTGATAGAAAACCGAGCAGTAATATTCTCCTACGAGCTTGGCAACTGCATAAGGTGAAAGCGGCATAGGCTTCAAAGTCTCGACCTTCGGCGAAACCGGGATATCGCCGTAAGCGGAGGAGCTTGCGGAATAGACAAACCGCTTTACACCGGCATCACGGGCGGCCAAAAGAAGCGTGAAGGTAGCATCGACACAGTGCCTGTGTGTTGGCGCTGGATTATCAACGCTAAGCGGAACAGATGGCAATGCTCCCAGATGCAAAACCACATCGATATCTTTCATGACAGATTTGGCAACTTCCGCATTACCCATGTCGGCCTGGATGAAATCGACTTTCTCTATGATAGAGGCAAGGTTGCTTTTTTTGCCCGTGAGCAGATTATCAATCACTCTTACAAAGCAGTCCTGCGAGATGAGTTCTCTGCAGATATTAGAACCGATAAAACCGGCTCCCCCGGTAACTAAGAATTTTATCATCAGCTAAGCCTCTGAAAAATATTTCTGCGTATTAATTTAAGGATACATCAAGTTTCGGCATGTTAACATAAAGCTCAATGATTGTCACTATTCAATTGATTCTGAAATATTTTAAGGCTTAAGTTAAGCCGGCGGCAAGTGCTGCTTTTCTAGCCTTTTTGGCTTTTTTCTCATATTTCCGGTATGACTTAAACTGCTCGTTGAAGTACCCGCCTTTCATGGACCTTACGGCAAAGAGCACACAGCCGATTATATTGGCATTTACTTCTTTGAATTCGCGAATAGTTCTTCGGGCCGCACCTCTGCTTGTAGCAGCGGCATTAATTACCAGAACAGTCGTATCAACAAGCCGAGCCAATGCTTTTGCATCGCTCACCAACAGGACAGGAGGTCCATCAATTATAATGTGGTCGTAGTTATTACGCTGACGGATAAGCATCTCTTCCATCCTCGGGCTGCCGAGAAGCTCCGCCGGATTAGCAGGTAAAGGCCCGCAATCGATTATGTCAAGGCCCTCTATGCCACCGGGTCTTATAGCTTCCTGAAAACCGCATTGCTTCGTTAGGACACTGCTCAATCCAAAATCATAACCTTCAGCTTCAAGCTTATCTTCGAGTATATCGGTTTGTATTTTTGGAAACAGCCTTTCTAATTTTGGTTGTCTGAAATTGGCATCTATCAATAGAACTTTTTTATCCGCAGCAACAAAAGTTGATGCAAGATTGACCGCCACGGAAGTGTTGCCGTCCCCCGGCATACCGCTGCTGACAAGCAAAAACTTCAAGGACTCAGCCGTGCCGGAGAGTTTTAAGTTCGTTCGGCATCGCCTGTAAGACTCACTTGTAACAGAGTAAGGCGCCAGACGAACAGTATGACAAAGCTCAATACGACGAACCTGACTATCTTCGGATGCATCGGGAATAACACCCAAAAGGGGAATATGTAAATACCTGGCGACATCACTGGGTGTACGC
The DNA here is from genome assembly GCA_032250555.1 of Sedimentisphaerales bacterium. Lineage (GTDB taxonomy): Bacteria > Planctomycetota > Phycisphaerae > Sedimentisphaerales > Anaerobacaceae > NIOZ-UU13. Next base: position 7,944 of record JAVVFI010000037.1, on the reverse strand, counting down.
ACAAGATCATTAGCTATTTCAATAAGAAAAGCAAGACCTACACCAAACATAAGTCCCAACATCGTCCCGCCGGGAAACCATACGTACCACTGACGTGAGAATGCCATTTCCAGCGGTATCGGAGCTTCACCAATTCTCTGGACTTTTGGTGTATCCGGAGAATCATGCAGCATCTTCAATTTCTCGACCTGCGCTTTGATTAAGTCGAGCATTACGATTCTCTCATCTCTTATCTTCAGCCGCTGTTCATACTGAACCCGCGCCGAGTCAAGGTCTTTTTTCTGCGCAACCGCCTCCTGCCGCTGTTTTTCCAACAGCTCAAACCTTTCCTGCAAAACACGCAAGCCGTCGCGAGCATTAGCAAGATTCGCATTGCGAGTCAGCTCTCCGATCTCGACCTTCCTTAATTCTCTTCTTTTTCTGATTTCTTCTATCTGCTCCCTCATTTGGAGCACATCTCTGTGATTTTCACCAAACTTAGTGAGTTTGGCGGAAAGCTGTGCTTCCTGAAAAGCAAGCTGCTGAGCAAGTGTAACCATAACGGCATCTCTTTCTATGGCATATTGAACCTGCTCAGTAATAGGACCTGTCGCCAGGCCTTTAAGATTTTCTATATCGGCACTTAGCTGCCTTATTCCCAGCTCAAGGTCATTTTTTTCGAGTTCCAATTCATTCAACTTCAAAGTGATTGTATGCTGGAAATTACGCCCTGTTGATACAGCAAGGTCAGTTATGCCCCATCTCTCCCGAACATCATCCAATCCCTGGTCGGCCGCATCAAGTTCCGCTTTGACCCGGGCCTTCCGTTCCTCAAGCTTAACCAGTTCTGCGCTCACCCTACCTCTTTCTACACTTCCCTGATTTGCAATAAACAAATGCACCATTTCGTCAACTATTTTTTTGGCTTCTGTTGCATCACGGCAGGTCATCGAGACTTCAACAAACTCAGCATCTCTGTGAGCATAAGCAGTTAAATACCGGTTCAAATACTTAACGGCTTTTCTAACACTCCCTCTACGTTTATACCACTGGGTCTCTTTTACTTTATCACTTTCAATTAATTTTTCCAAACTATTCTGCTGTTTGATAAGATTAGCTATCGACTGACGATAACCATAAATAATATCCTTCTGGGTTTGAGGTGCAACGATGTCCATAGGATCTTTTTCTACAGGTGGAAGAACCTTGATATAAGTTGTGGATGTATAACTCGGAATATATTTCTGTAACAGATACCAACCGGCACCACCAGCCGCTACACCCAGCATAGTCAGAAAAAATATCAGGAATATATGTCTGCGCAATATCCCCATAGCCTCTTTTGATGTCATCGAGGCCGCAGCCGGGAAGCCCTGTCCAGGTGGTCCTGGCATTCTTTTTGACACTATTGGTCTTTCTTCGGCCATTCTGCTTTTCTACTCGGAATCAACCAATAAAATAATTCAGGTATTACTTGCAGCTAAATAAAGGCATTACGGCGAAAGTCGCTCGATAGCCTCATTGATTCGCTGCCTGACATTCTGCGACAATGTGTCTTCTCCCGCAACTAACGCCTGTTTATAAGCAGCAATCGCTTCATTTTTCGCACCAAGCGCTTCTTTTATCAAACCCTTATGCTCGTACACTTCCGCCGGTACGAAAACATTATTCTGCTCATATTGCTGCAATGAGGCCGCCACAAATTCAATAGCCTGCGAATTTTTACCTTGTTTATGCAGCACATAAGCATAAGTATCCAGGTAGCCGGGATTATTCGGCTGTTCATCAAGCGCGCGTTTGGCGTATTGAAGAGCTTCCAGAAGCCTTTCATTATTTTCAGCGAGAAAATACGCTAAATCGTTTAGAATAATGGTATTACTCGGCATTTTAGTTAACAGACTTTTGTAAACTGTGATAGCCGCTGAGAGATAATTTTTATCGGAACTTCTCTCGTATGCGAGGGTTAAAACGTCCGCTTTCTTCATTATGTATTCGACCCTGCGGGAGCCGTCGGGGTCAGTCAGGTTTATGCATTTTTCAATATAACCTATTGCTTTATCTAACTCATTGTTAATCTTTGCTAAATTAAACATAGCAAAGTTGGCGGCAATGGAATCCGGATTGGTTTCGAGTTTTTGCCTGCAATAGGTCGATACTTCATCAGGCCCAAGCATAAGGAGCATTCTCAGCAAAGCCTCAGAGGCAAGCGTTTCATCTTCACCCGCTTTATCAACAGCTTTGTGGCAATATCCGATAGCAGTTATTTTATCCCCGAGCTTCAGCTTAGCCTGAGCCATTCGCAAATATGCTACGGAGGCCAAGCTTCCATCGAGATATTTTCCGCACTCCTGAAAAACAGTATCCAGCTTCCGAGGATTCCAGTTTCCGGTATTCTGTTCTCCCGCTCCGAGGATAAGAGCATTCATATATCCTTCGAACGCCGCAGCATACAGCGCATCAGGTACTTCGCTCGAGCCATCGCCGTCAAGGTGTGCCTGGCTCCTGAGTAAATAAGCTTTTTGATACAATTGCTCAGCTCTATCAAAATCACCCGTCTTAACAGCAAATGCACCGGCTCGATTAAGCCATTGTGCACTATCGGGGAATTTCTCAAGCGTCTCTTCATAGAATTTCTTCAAGGCCGGTTTTCTGTCAAGACGTGAATAAATGTTTTCAAGCAATAACCTGGCCTGAGTATGAATGCCGGGAGTGTTAATCGTAACTTTAAGCTCGGTTATAGCATCCTCGTACCGCTCGGCACCCATATAAGCCTTAGCCAGAGAAATTCGAGTAGCAGGCTCATCGAACAATAATTTACTCTCTCTAAGGTCACTGATGGCCTTATTATAATCTGCAAGAAAGAAATTAATTTCACCTCTTAACCGCCATGCCACCGGGTTGTTTCTGTTGGCTTGGAGATTTCTGTTAGTCAGTTCCAATGCCTTTTGCAGTTGTCCCTGTCTCATCAGCAGCCAGCTTTCAAGCAGGAGTGTTCTGCGTTCGCTGGGATACTTTTCCTTAAAGCTCTGTAATTTGTATTCAGCTTCCCTGATAAGGCCGGCTCTAAGAAAAGCCTCAATTTGAACAAGATTATTTTCTGCTGTATCTTCGAACGCTATAAGCTCACTGGAATATTTCTTTACAGCCTCCATGTCGCTGGTTTTCTCGGCAACAAGCAAAAGACCCCTGAGAACTTCCGCATCCTTAGTACCGCTCTCGTATAATTGCTCCAGCACCTTCTTTGCATCAGTGTATCTGCCTTGCTGAAAATAATGGTCCCAAAGCAATTTATGCTCCTGAGATTCCTCAAGGAGAGCCGTAGCCTTTTCATCCTGACCCATGGCCCGAAAATATTCAGCATAGTAATAAAGCATCCGTTTGTCTTGAGGGTCGAGTTGTCTCGCCTGCTCGAAAGACGAAGCAGCAATACCAAATAACGCATCCTTGAGTTTCGAATTGGTTTCTTTGACAGCCACTTGAGTTGCCAATTGACCCAGCAGTAAAATATTTTCCATATTAGGGGCGGCCCTTTGCAGGTCCTGTCGAATTGCAATCGCCCTCATGGGTTCTATCGGTGCTATATACTCCGCATACAGGCTCAGTAAAGACAAATCACCACGATTCAGCGCGATTGCCCTCTCCAGGGCAGTTCTGACTTCAACCACCTGAGCGGAAGAGACACTATCACCAAGCTTTTGATTTCGATTATATAAAACATTGGCCGATGCTTTTGCAATAGTTCCATCCAGAGGATTTAAAGATGCGGCTTTGCGAATGTCTTCCATTGACGCATGCTCATTTCCAAGAGCAGCATTGATTTCACTTCTCAGCATATAAGCATATGAAGAAACAGGTCTTTGTTTCAAACTTTCGTTTATTGCCGCCAAAGCATCTTTGAATTCACCTTTAGCCATTGCCAGACGGACCGTAAAAATCTGACCCTGAGAATTATCGAGGTTTTCCCGGCTTGCTGTCTTTGTAATTTGCTCAGCCAGCTCCCAGTCTTTTGTAGTAAGCGCAATATCCAAAAGATGGCTGGCGGCAATTTGCACAAACTCGAAAGCAGGCCCTTCGGCTGCACTCTGTTGCGAAGTTACTGTTTCAATAACTCTGTTTAAATGGAGAATCGCTTTTTCCGTTTCGCCGTTCCTGCGATAAAAAATTCCAAGCTGCGTTTCACGGCGAACCGGATCAGTGATGTTTGAAAGCACCTGCTCTTCTAATTCCTCGAATCTTTGCTGCGACATATTTGCCGGGTCAGGTTCGGAGATTATCTTTTTATAAACCTGCACTACTGTATTATCCGGAAAATGTCCTAAAAAACTATCGACCAAACTTTCAGCCCGACTGGCCTGACCTTGCGTGATATAATTTCTACAAATACCAACAATAGAATTTTGACTGACAGAATTCGGCTCTACCAGCAGCAGTTTTTCCAGTAATTCCACCTCGTGACGTCGATAGCCTTTCAATTCTTCTGTCATTACACCGATGTCAGCCGTCAATTCTACAGCCTGTTTTTCTTCAGGTTCTGTTTGCAAGGTAATAACGTCCGAGCTTTCACGCATTTGCTTTTGTGCCATATTCAGTTGAATTTGACTGATTCTGGTCTGCGTCAGCGCCAGTCTTAGCTTAATGGTATCCGGTTCATCCTGTATCCTGGTCGATAATTCTTTCTCAGCCTCGTCAAACTGCTTTGCCCCAATATAACTTTTGATACGAAGTATCCTGCTTCTCTCATTCGGCCCAAAATAATCTTCAAACGCATTTACATTATGTATGGCGTCCGACCAGTTACCGAACTTCATAATCACATCTACATAATCCAGGCGCGCTTCAGGTTTAATCTCGCTAATTCCGGAATAGAGAGCACTCACCAGAAATTCGGCGACCAAACCAATCTCAGGGCTGTCTTTGAAAATCTTTGCCAGAGTATATGAAAGTTGTGAAAATTCATCGTCTCTCTGCCAGGAGGATGGCTCAGGCGGTTTAAGTGCCTTAAACTTTTCGTAAGCTGTATATAAGTCTTTGACAGCGGCTTCTTTATTACCCTTAGCAAGTTTGAGCATTCCTTTCCACTTAATAATGAACGGCTCTTCGCTGCTGCCAAAAATCTGCTCGATTTCGTGTACGGCCTGCTCAGCACCTGTCATCCAAACAGCCATTTGCGATGGATTTTCAGGTTCACTCGGCTCAAGTATCTGCTCAATGTAGCAATTTGCCAGAAAAGCATAAAGCATAAACCTGTTGGTTATATTGGCCCGATGCCGTGGACCTGGTTTATCCTGGGCATCGGGTAAAGTAAGTGCATTCTTGGCTGTCTCTATTGCTTTATCTATCTGGGGCTTTTGACTAAAAAGAGAAAACTTTCGGTAGTATAAATTGGCCGCACTTATAGAATAATGCACATTTTGTCCGTCCAGCCTCATCGCCTGTTCGACAGCCTCTATAGCCTTATCAAGCTTTTCGGGTCCCAGCCGCGGACCTGTAAAGGACGAATATGCCGAATAATATTGAGACATTGCAGCAAATGCCTCTGCGCTGGAATCGAACTTGCTCACAAGTGACAAATACTCAGGTTCAAGTGCTTCAATCTGTTCCTTCTGCTTGTCAGGATCACTGTTTTTAGAAAGCATAAGCTTCATTGCCAGAAGATTAATATGTGCTCTCGGCTCGGTTGGGGCTGCCTGAACCGCCTGCTCTAAAATTGCCGTTGCCTGTTTTACAGCTTTTTCTCTTTCTTCTGGGCCGCCTCGAGAAGCCAATAATTCCCCTTTTGTCATTGTGACCATAGCCAGATACCAATAGGCATCTATATTATTTGGCTCATACTCCTGGACTTTCTTCAAATCATCGACTGCCTGTGTGAGCGTTTCATCCCTGTCGGTAACCGCCCCCATAGAAGCCATCTCCAGAGCGGCTCTGCCTCTTAGTAGATACAAATACGGCCCCAGCCGTAGCCGATCACTCTCGATTTGTTCTGATTCAAAAACATCCCACTTTGCCATATCCTCTTCGAGCAGGTCTGCCTCCTCAGCTACTTGCAAAAATTCCGACGCCTGCTTGTGAACCTCCTGCCATGGACCGCCGACACTGCTGTCAGACAGTATGTAAAAATATTTTAACCGCCCAAATCGAGCTTTCAGATTATTGGGATTTATTCTTATTATTTCGTCCCAACACCCCAACACAAAAGGCCATTCTTTATCCTCAACCTCAAGGTACATATCCACCATTTTAAAAAGTACTTCTTCTCTGAGGTCGTCGGTTTTTGCGCTGGCATATGCTCCGCGAAATCTGGCTTCAGCCCTGTCAAAGTTTTGCTTTTTTATTTGTTCATCCGTTGCCTGTCGTGCTGCTTGTAGAGCATCCTCAGCATCTTTGATAAGTTCTTGCGGATCTCCGCTTAATTGAAACATTACGAAAATAGCCCCCAGGGCAAGAACTATAAAAATTATCGAGCCGATAAGTGCAACTTTTTTATTTAACCTCCTGTTTGCCATAAATTAAACCTCATATCAAATATTTTGAATATTCCTTTATATCATACTGCTGTGTCTTCGGTCTTCGCCGATACGAGCGATTCATTATTCCCAGTCAGGCCAGTGTTTCGTTTCTAAAACAGGCAAAATAACGGACAGGAGCTTTTCACCTGCTTTAATCGCCTGGTCTTTGTTAGGTGGAATCAAGGTCTGGTTAAAAACCATCTCTACCTTGCAAAAATACGAAGATTTTCGGAAAAGGTTCTTGTTCAAAGCTATTCGAGCTTCTTCTCTGGAAGCCGCATATTCTCCGTTGACCTTAAATAAGTACAAAACCGGGAATTTTTCACCACTTTGCCAGAGGTTGGCTTTCGTATTACCAAAAACAAGGTGTTTTCCTCTTAATTTTCTCTCAAATCCGACATTGTTATTTATTTCCAGCGTTACGCTGTCGGATGCCAATTTTTGAAAACCTCCACCGGCATAACACTCTTCCGGTACATGCGGCACTCTGTCAGGAAGCTGGTAATAAGTAATAAACAACATACATTTTTCAGCAGGACTATTTTCTACCGCTTCGGTGTCTTCCAGAATCCACTGGATGTAATCTTCAGTCCCTAATGCTGTGATTATTTCCTCGTTCTCAATTTTTAATTTTGATATTACTTTGTAAGAAGCTAAATCATTTTCATCCAGAAAGTCCAAAGATTTCTTCAACGGCAGCGGTTCCTTTTTTAAATACACTCCGAAGCTTTTTACGGCTATCGACATACCGGCCCCGGCCGTCGTAAGCACCGCGACACATATCAAAAAAGCCGGCTGAAGATATGCTCGTATATTGTTTCTAATATTCTGCATTACTTATTATGCCTATGAACCACAATATCTTCGTTAACGATATCACTACCTTCAATAAACAAACTCGACATAAACCATGCCAGAAAACCATACAAACCAAACGCCAGTGGTAACATCATGAATCCCAGAGTGTCGTGATAGATTCCCTGAGTGTATTTAGGGTGTATCAACACATAAATAAATCCTGTTATTGTAACCCGCACAATATTACAGAATATCGCTATAGGTATCGTGCAGGCCAAAAGAACTAATCGCTGCCATAAAGGTCTGTGGTGAAGATATGCCATTGCAACACCCAATGCCAAAAAAGCCATCAACAGGCGCATCCCGCTGCAAGCCTCAGCGACATTAAGCGAGGGCTCCAGTTGCCGTCCCTTATAAATCACATCTATAACAACACCGTTAACAGTGGCTTCCATCCCGCCGACCAGATTCAGTAATGCAGTTGCTACAGAAGCAGCAAGATGCCGCATCGGCATGGTAAGGCTGACATAATACCTACGAGGTAACGGCACCGCAAAAATCAAATACACTATCGGCAGCCATGTATATTTCACCAGGCGCCACCCACCCAAAAACAACACAATCGCACCAAGCGTTGCTATCATGCCAATGGGTCTTAGGT
>JAVVFI010000379.1:0-5241 GCA_032250555.1 Sedimentisphaerales bacterium | reverse complement strand
ATAGTGCTAATTCTATTTGCTCCTATAATACCTTTCATAGCTTTAGCGACAAAACTAACTTCACCTGGCCCCGTGTTTTTTAAGCATAAACGTCAGGGACGCTATGGAAAAACATTCAACTGTCTAAAGTTTAGAACAATGAAGCTCGGTGCCGATAAGATGCAGGATAAGCTTCGGTTTGTCAGCAAGGTAGATGGTCCCCAATTCAAGATAGATGATGACCCGCGAATCAGTACCGTCGGCAGATTCCTGCGGGAGACGTATTTAGATGAAATACCGCAATTCATTAATGTATTACTTGGTCAAATGAGCATTGTTGGTCCAAGACCTTCTCCTGAATCAGAGAATACTTTGTGTCCGTTTTGGCGTGATGCCAGGTTGTCTGTTCGCCCTGGGATCACGGGACTTTGGCAGGTTTGCAGAACACGTCAGCCGATGAAAGATTTTCAGGAATGGATACATTATGACACCGAATATGTCAGAAATCTATCGCTAAGGTTGGACTTGTGGATATCCTGGAAGACAGCTAAAACACTATTTGATAACTTCGTTAGCCAATTCTAATAACTGGAAAGGATAAAAAAATGCCAAGAAGATACTTTAACTGGAAACTGGCAATTGTTCTGATAATCGGTATTTGTGTTTTAGGAGTGACGGCCATTGCACTGCGCCAATGGCAAAGAACTCACAGGGCTGAGCAGGGGCTTATTCTCGGCAATAAGGCATATGATAAAGAAAAATGGGACGAAGCAGCAAAATATTTTGGTCGTTATCTTACGATTGAACAGGTTGATGTGCCCATATTAATGAAATATGCTGATGCACAGCTTAAAATCAGGCCTTCCAAACGTGGTAATATTGCTCAAGCCTTAAATGCTTATCGAACTGTTTTGAGGGCGGATAAAAGTAATTCTGAAGCTGTTATGCTGCTCACTGAATTATACTTAATGATGGGTGATCCAGGCGAGGCCGAGTTAATTGTTTCTAAATATTTCGACAACAATGATGATACTGATCCTGAACTTCGTGAGATGTTGGCCCGGGTACTGGAAAAGCAACGAAAATTCAATGAAGCAGAAGCGGAATTGAAGGCCATTATACAAGAACATCCTGATCAGATATCAGCTTATGAAATGTTGGGGAAACTTGCAGAAGAAAACCCGGATGATATCACGGACTCCAACGAACCTGTACATTGGTTTAATGAAGCAGTAGACAAGAATCTTGATTCTGCTCTTGCATATATAGCCCGTGCCGGTTTCTATCAAAGTAAAGATCCCAACGAAGCTTTAACTAACTTGGATGTTGCTGAAAAAAAGGATTTATCCGATCCTAATGTGGAGTTGCGCCTTGCCAGCGAATTTATAAAAGCAAACAATCTTGATAAAGCGGAGAAACATCTCAAGGCTGTGCAATTAGCCAAGCCGAAAGATCTGGGTCTGTGGGTGGTTTGGGCTGAACTCGCGATGAAATCACAGTCGCAGGAAAAGATGCTGAAGATAGCCGAGAGCGGCTTAAAAGAGCTTTCTTCTCAGCCTTGGGATTTTATGCCAACAGCTACTGAGCTGTTTATCCGGTCCGGCCAACTCGACCGCGCTGAGCAGTGTATTTCTGAAATGAATCAAAAAGATATTGCACCCATGGCAGTTACATTCCTGGAGGGTTTTTTAGCTTTCAATAGGGGAAATCTGGTTGATGCCTGCGACTATTGGCAGGAGTCGATAGGATTGGGAAATAAGTCCCCGATTGTTCGATTGATGTTATCATCAGCTTTTTCTCGTGTGGGTGATAAAGAATCAGCGATTAGACAATTACGCACTTTGGTTTCCGAAAATTCAGATTTTGTAGCTGGACATCTGGCATTGGCTAAGTTGTATGCGGATACTCAAAATTGGACTGAGTCGGCCAGATCTGCTGCAACCGCAAAGCAAATTTCGCCGGAAAATCCGGAAGCTTCTTTATTATATTTACAGGCTCAGATGCAATTGCGTACAGTTGACCCAGTTGATGAAAATGTTTTAACGTTTCAGGAAATAGAAAAACAATTGTCCGAAATGGAGAAGACTGCAAATCATCTTCCTGAGTTCATACTTTTGAAATTCCAGCTTGCGTTGAAACAGAGCAATTTCACCTATGCTCAGGCTTTAGTTGCTCAATTAAAGAAATTAGTTACTGAACTTAAGAAAGACGATCCTTTGCAGATAAAGATTACTTGGGCTGAAGTTGAATTACTGGTTGCTCAGGGTAAGACTGATGAAGCAATATCGACATTATCAGAAGCATTGGTGAAATCTCCACAGACTATTGAGTTGATAGGATACCTTGCAAATTTATATGACCGACAGGGTGATTATGAAAAATGTGAAGAAACTATTAACGAGGCTATAAAACGTATCGACCAACCTGACATACAGTGTGAATTAGGTTTACTGCTTGCCAGATATTATGTTCAGTGGAATCAGAAAGACAAGTTTTACTCACATCTTAATACACTTGTCCAACAACTGCCTGAAGACATTCTTTTAAAACGATGGCTTTTATGTTGCGAACAGATTGCTAACGACAGCGCAAAAGCCCAGCAGATTGTTGATGAAATCAAGGAACTCGAGGGCGCCGAAGGTTGGCAATGGCGATATGAACAGGCAAGAATCTGGTTTTTGCCCAAAGATTTCGAAGCTCGTTATGCGGAAATACTTTCACTTCTACAGTACAATATAAAGGCAAATCCGAATAACCAGGAAAGTCGTGTTCTCCTGGCCTCAGCTTACAGTCAAGCTGATGAGCTGCAACTGGCAATTTCAACATATCGTGAAGCCCTTGACCGTTCTCCGGATGACCTTCGCATAATAGTCCCGTTGATTGATATACTCTCCAAGTCAATGAAATTTGACGAGGTTGATGAGCTTCTCAAGCGCATCGGCGATTCTGAACAAGACCTCTATAAAACGCAACTTCAGGAATTTCAACTGCAAAGCCACTTAAGGCACGGCCAATTAAGTTCAGCCTCGAATATTCTGCAGGATTTTATCAGCAGTGATCCTAATGATCAGGCTAATCGCTTTTTTCTTGCATTACTCAAAACAGAGCAAGGTAAGTATGATCAGGCAAAGGAATTACTGGATGAACTAAAAATCCAATATCCTAATTCAATGAAAATAGCTGTTGCACAGATACGTCTTAATATTCTTCAGAACAAAAATGAAGAGGCGTTGAGACTTTGTGATGAAATGGTGAATAACTTAAACGACGCATCAGCTTATATTCTTCGTGCTCGAACAAACGCAACACTCAAACAGATTGATAAAGCGATAGAAGACTATGAGTACGCTGCTGCTATCGGACCAAACAATGTTGATGTTTGGAGGATCAAGAGCAACTTCTATCGTTTCATCGGCCGGCCTGATAAAGCGATTGCTGATATAAATGAGGCGCTGTCTTTGGCCCCGGACGATATCCGAATACGAAAACAGGCTATAGCATTGTTATTAGAGTCAGGCGACATGGAAAAAGTTCTTCAGGGAAAAGCTGACCTTGCTAAAGCTCTAAAATCAGATCCCAATGATATTGAACTACGACTGTTAAAAGCTAATTCTCTGTTGATGGAAAATACGGCTCCGGCTATCGAAAAAGCCACGGAGATTCTTCAAAAAATAACTGAAGATCAACCTGAAATCAGTATGGCTTGGGTATTACTTGGAAATTTATCGGTCAAGGAACAGCCCGAGAAAGCTATGGAAATTGCTTTTCGGGGTCTTTCACATTCACCCAACAATATGTCATTACTCCTGCTGAAAGTTCGCGCTGAGAAAAACAGAGCGCCGGCCCTGGCGATTCCAACTCTAAAGGCACTCCTTGAGGCGGATCCGAACAATACCGAAGTCGTATTACTTCTGGCAGAGACATATTGTGAAGCTGGTGAACCAGAGAAAGCGGTAAATTTCCTTAAATCGCTCTTAGCATCTCGCGTCGGTACACCTGACGAGAGAATAATAAAAATCGGCCTTGCAGTAGCATTATACAAAAATGGTAGCAGCGCGAATGCTAAAGAAGAATTTGACTCTTTAATTCAATCTGAAAAAGATAGCTTTGTACTCATCAATATTGCCAACAAACTGTTTTTCATTAATGACAGCCAGGCCCGAAAAACATCAGAAAATATACTTAGAGAGAAGGTATTGAATGAGGATCCTAATTCTGTAGGGGCTATGACTGTCCTCTGCAACATATTACAAATCAGTGGCCGCTCCGATGAATCGATTCGGTTTTATCAAAGAGTGCTTGAGCTTCAACCTGACAATATAGAGGTTATAAACAATTTGGCTTGGATGTGGAGTGAAAATAAAGATAGACTCCAGGAGGCACTTGAGCTTGCTGAAAAAGGACTCAATATAGATCCCAACTATGTCGATCTTATCGATACCCGCGGTGTGATATATTACAAACTGGGTGAATTCGACAAGGCCGTCGAAGATTTCGTTAAGTGTATCAAACTCTATAAGAGGGGAGCACCGGCGGCTATCGGTTCACATATCTATTTAGCAAAATCTTTTAAAGAACTTGGACAAAGAAACCAAGCTGTTGAACATCTGAACCAGGCTTTGGATTTGAACCGGGCTTTGGAGCCGGAAAAACGAATCGGTATTTTAACAACTTCAGATATAGCTGAGGCTCAACAGTTGCTCGAACAGTTACAGGAGGGAAATTAAAAATGAACGAATCACCAAATCCACCAATTGAGAATATTGCTGGCAGTGATTTACGCCGAAAGGATCACGAAGTCATATTGCTTAATAAAAAAGAGTGGTCGTATGTTAAAAAGCGATATAACTTAACACCTCGTGAGTGCCAAATAGCTGAGTTGATCTGCCAGGGGCTCCACAATGGTAAAATTGCTAAATATTTGCATATCAGCCCCGGTACTGTAAAAACTCATACGAGAAATATTTATCGAAAGACCCGCATCAAAAGCAAAATCGCGATGCTCTTAAAATTTGTTACCGATGCAAGAGCAATTTCTTCTCAATACGATCAGACACATTTCACTACAATCTCAGATTAAGAAAATTATGCCTGAATTTTGACGTCTTATTTTGCTCCCGCAAATATTCGAATTTGCGTAACGAAATAAACATCAGAATTTAACAAAAAACTACTTCAATACTAAACTTCGTATTTACTCTTCAATTATCTGTAATTCTTCTTACAAGTAAATGGCCTTGTAATTCGTATTCTATAAAACAC
>JAVVFI010000378.1:0-5249 GCA_032250555.1 Sedimentisphaerales bacterium | reverse complement strand
CCAAGAAAGAGAGTATTTCTCTTCCGTCCTGAGGTACCTAACTTCAAAAGACATTGAAATCACCGAGAAATATCTGGACAGAGTTTTCAGTCTCGGAAAACTCAATAGACATAATAAAAGCAGCAGTTGTGATGATACAGCAGAGGTTTTATTTTCCAAGTGGGATTACTGGCAAAGAGATTATTTTTCTAAAATGCTGAGTTGTTTTCAGGATATATTTCCAAAAGCAGAAGAACTCGGTTATAAATTTTCAAATTTTTTGACTTGATCAATAATAGCTTGAGTGCCTTATGTGGTGATAGAATGACTTTTGAATGCCGAGAAATACGAAAGCGTATCTTAAATATCTCACGGACAAGCGGGCATGGACATATACCAACCTGTTTTTCGGTGGTGGATATTCTGTATGCTCTCTACAGCACTGTCAGGCATAATCCCAAGAATCCTTCATGGAACAAAAGAGATATATTTATTCTGAGCAAAGGACATGCAGCCCTTGCTCATTATGTGGTTTTAGCTCAGTTCGGGTATTTTGATATAGATTCGGTACATTCATTCGGTTCGTTTATGTCTGATTTCGGCTGTCACGCCGACAGGCTTAAGGTGCCAGGAATTGAGGCATCAACTGGTTCGCTGGGCCATGGAATAGGGCTTGCTGTCGGAATTGCATTAGCATTCAAAATTCAAAAGAATTCGAGGAAAGTATATGCTCTTATCGGTGACGGAGAATCAAATGAAGGTTCCGTATGGGAAGCAATAATGGTCGCAACCAATCTTAATTTAAATAATCTTACCATTATTTATGACAATAATATGTCTCACTCAAGAGGATTACAGATACATAATCCGGCCGAACGTTTTAAGGCCTTCGGTTGTGAAGTTTCACAGATCAATGGCCATAATACAGAGACTTTGAAAACTGAGATTGCCAAACAGCAAGATAATGTGAAGGTTATCGTAGCGGACACAGTGAAAGGATACGGCTGTAAAACACTTGTTGATAACCAGTACCAGTGGCACAGAAAATCTCCAACTGATTCTGAATATGACGAACTAATTAAGGAGTTGAATGAGGCAACAATTTAAAAATACAGTAACTTCTCTGGCAGCTTATAACGACAGGATTGTCATGTTGCTCGGGGATGTCAGTGTTTATCTGTTCAAGGATTTTAAAGAAAAATATCCTGACAGATTTTATAACATTGGCATTTGTGAGAATACATTGATAAGCGTTGGTGCCGGCCTGAGTTCACAAGGATTTTATCCGTTTGTCCATACTATAGCGCCATTCATCACTGAAAGAAGTTTCGAACAGATTAAGCTCGATATGTGCTACAATCAGTTTGGTGGTAATATAGTATCCTGTGGCGCATCGTTCGATTATGCCTGGGATGGAGCAACACATCACGCATATACCGACCTTGCTCTATTACGCTTATTACCTGATATGGAAGTTATGCAGCCCGGTTCAGACAAAGAAGTCGATATTCTGATTCGCAGCCAATATAACAATGGTCGCCCTTCCTATTTCAGACTTTCGGACAATCCGCATAATATTGACATTCCTGTTACGTTTGGCAAGGCCGTTGTTTTGAAAAATACAAATTCCCCTGTTACAGTAATGACAGCTGGACCTATTCTTGGGAATGTTTTTGAGGCGTGCCAACAGCTCGATGTCAATCTTGTTTACTTTAACACAATAAAACCGATTGACAGGGAAGTAATAGAAGCATTCGGGGATACGACTATCATAGTCGTACACGATGCCTTCGGTTTATATGAAGCAGTATGTGAGGTACCGGGCCTGACTGTTTTTCCTTACGGTTTTCAAGGGCATTTTCATTGCTCGTATGGAACAGTTGATGATGCCAGAAAGTGTTTAGGGTTAGATTCACTGACTATAAACAAAACAATACAAAATTATATTACAGAAAACAATAATAGGCTTGCAAATGTTTTATGAAGGAAGGAACGTACTGGTAACCGGTGGAACGGGTTTTGTCGGGACTCATATCGTTCAAGAGTTATTAAAACACAAGGCTCAGATACGTATTCCGATACACAAAAGACAACCTCTTGTTACCGGTGAACACATTGAGACGATAGAAGGTGATCTAACATCTCCGGAGGATTGTCTGCGGGCGGTTCGCGGCATTGATTTTGTCTTTCACGCTGCAGGCGCAGTCGCCGCGGCAGGTGTTACGGCAGGTAATCCAATGTCAGCCATTACAACGAATCTGGTTCTTACCACTCGGATGTTAGAGGCGGCCTGGGCTGCCGGAGTGAAACGATTTTTGATTTTTAGCAGCAGCACTGGCTATCCGGCTAAGGAACATCCTGTCAAGGAAGAAGAATTCTGGGCCGGCCCCACACATGAAAGCTACTTCGGTTATGGATGGATGAGACGCTATCTGGAACGCATTTCGGAATTTGTCGCATCAAAATCAGATATGAAGATAGCAGTCGTACGTCCTACGGCGGTGTATGGACGATTTGATAATTTCGATCCAGTAACAAGTCATGTTGTCCCTGCGCTTATCCGCAAGGCGATTGAACGACTGGATCCCTATGAAGTATGGGGCAGTGGAGAGGAAGTGCGTGATTTTCTTCATGTGCGTGACCTTGCACGAGGATGTTTGCTTATGCTTGAAAAATATACGGTATGCGACGCTGTTAATATTGGCTATGGCAAAGTTGTGACCATTAAAGAAATTGTCAAGCTAATCCTTGAAGCCGCTGATTACAAGGATGCAAAGGTCGTGTTCAATGCTTCTAAACCTACGGCAATACCATTTAGAATGGTTGATACTTCAAAAGCCAAAGCAATACTTGGATTTGAACCTGAAATTTCCCTGGAAGAGGGCTTAAGAGATACTGTCGGATGGTATATGAATTCAAATAAAGTGGATTGTAGTCAAGCATTTTAACTGTGTATCATTATGAGTAGAACAATCGATATTGAGTGGCTAAAAAATCAAGCGTCGGACAGTCAAATCCTTCAAGGGCTTTTGAAGATAGTACGATTGCGCGATCGTATCCTTAATAACAGCATATTGATACTATATGATGGAGTAAGTTGTGAAAGTCTTCTTAAAAGGGCTCAATAGTTGTGCAATGCGACGAGGAAAACTCCAACAGTACCGAATTTTTCTTGAAACAAATGGTCATACATTGACCGACAACCCCACAGAAAGCGATGCGATTCTAATATGGACGTGTGCATATCGCAGTGATGTGCGTGACAATTCACTCGCCGAAATTGTCCGCTATCAGGAAATTTATGCTGCTGAGCTTATTGTGGCTGGATGTCTTCCCGACATAGACCACATGCGTTTGGACAAAGTATTCGAAGGTAAAGTAATAAGCTGGAGACAGGACAGTCAAAAAATGGAAACATTTTTTGGTACGGGCGTTTGTTCACTCAACAGTATATCACCGTTGTATACAGAAGAAAGATTGTGTGATAATGCCGAGCAATACAGAAGGAACAATCCTGATAAGGACGTGATGTTCCATGACCAATTTACCAAGCTGGTTATTTCCGAGGGCTGTGGGCACGATTGTGCATATTGTTCAGAAAAACTGATGTTTCCTGCGTATCGAAGTTTCTCTGAAGAAAAACTGGTTGCGGCTTGTCGTACGATGATTGAGCAGCAAGGCCATTATGAGATTGTCCTATTAGCAGACAGTTTAGGAGAATACGGTAAAGACACAGGAAGTACTTTGCCGATTCTTATTAAGAAACTCATAGATATTCACCCAAAAGTAAAAGTGGCATTGAACAATTTGAATCCGTCCGACTTTATAAAGTATTTGGATGAAATGAGAGCATTTTTGGAAAAAGGAGTTATACGACACTTGAATCTACCTATTCAATCAGCTTCAGAGCGAGTCCTGCGATTGATGAACAGAACGTATACAAACAAAGACATCGATATGATTTTTACATTATTGAACGACATCGGTTTCAAGGAACTCGACACTCACATCATTGCTGGTTTTCCGGGAGAAACAGAAGAAGATTTTGAAGAAACTATTCAGTTTATTCTTCAACATAAACCGAAATATGTGCTTGCGAGCCAATATATGAAAGCGCCACAGATGCCATCGACTGCGTTATTAGATAATATCGATAAAGCCACGGTATGTGGCCGCATTGAGCGTTTTCTCTCATCTATGGAAGAGCATGGTATCATTTGTAATGCAGAAGGCGGTGATATTATGGCAACACGTCTATGCAGATTAAACAACAGTTTGAGTGAAAAATAAAAGGACGAAGAATTATGGCAGAACTAAAAGAAAAGGACGAGCGTGTTTTTGACGGTCGCAAAAACTTTGTTGCTGATGACAGCATTGAAGATTTGCTGGATGCACACTTTGAAAGATACAACATCTCCAAACAAGAAATTTGTCGAAACTTTCAAATATATACACGGCGTATATTTTTAAAGAGGTTTCTGGCCCATTATGAATTTTTTAGAATGGTTGTCGATTTGCCGGGTGATATTGTTGAGTTAGGTGTGTATCGCGGAACCTCACTTATGTCGTGGGCTAATTTTCTTGAAATCAGAAATATGGGCGACCGACAGAAACAGGTTTTTGGATTCGATAACTTTGCAGGTTTCACTTCATTCGACGAAAAGGACGGTAAGCCAGACACAAACTTTGAAAAAGAACTTTCAGGATTTGATGCAAGTGTTTTTGAAGAGATTTTGAATGATGCTATTTCTATTTATGACAAAGACAGATTCATTCCTTACAAACCGAGAATTAGGTTAATTAAGGGTAATATTGAGGAAACTGTCCCTCGTTTTGTTGAAGAGAATCCGGGCTTGCGCATCTCTCTGCTGCATTTCGATTGTGATTTGTATCAACCCACGAAAGTCGCACTCGATGTATTTTGGCCACTCGTTGTGCCTGGAGGAGTTGTACTTTTTGACGAATATGGAATTCGACCTTGGCAGGGTGAAAGCAATGCTGTTGACGAGTTCTTCAAAGGAAAGAAAATAAGAATACGGCGTTTTGACTGGTGTCCTAATCCTGGAGGGTTTATCGTTAAGGATTAAGTAGATGAGTAACAATTTAATTATTCGGGAAGTTACGATAGATGACATTTCTGGAATAATGAGATTAAACAATGAATTGTATAACTATAACTGGAATAGGGAATTTTATCTTTGGCAGTATGTAAAGAGTGTATTTCCGACAACTGTGATGGCCGCGTTAGCAAATGGTGAAGTGGTAGGGAC
>JAVVFI010000377.1:0-5287 GCA_032250555.1 Sedimentisphaerales bacterium | reverse complement strand
TTCACGATCTTTAAGGTGTTGAAATTAAATAGGATTTCTGATGTTGATTTGGTGGAGGACACGGAGCCTTACCCCAATTCGTTCTCCAAACCAAAACACATCCGCAAACCCTGTTTATTCAACACCTTACCACACATCAAAACCCTTCAATCTGCCGGACGCCGAGAGAAATTTAATTCTCTACATTTTCCCGAAACAGAGAACGGACGTGGGTTCGATTCCCGCTCGAATACCCGGCGGTGTGTTTTACAACTCATGTCTTGTTGTTAGCCCTTTTCATTTGATTCCATATTTCTGCTTAAACTCATCGATCCAGTCGTGGTGGCGACCAGATTCATCAATCGCACTGACAAGCCTTTGAATAGTCACTCTCCCGATTCTTTGAGCATATTCTGCAGGCACAGATTCCATGAGGAATGGCCACAAGCCAGATTTTTTTCCGTCCGTAGAAACCTTCAGGAAGGCTGGGTTTCTTTCATCATGCAGGAGCACGAAATAGCCATCCTTTTTGAGAGCAAACAGCACCTCCCTGAAAAACTGGTAGTAGCTGATAAACGGGCAGATGGGACCTGATCCGAGTGCAGTCTCTCCAAAACCGAACTCGTTCATTCGCTCCCAATATTTCCGTCCAATGTGGTGAAGGTAGCAGCCTTCAATTCCAAACGAAACAGGATTCCTTCCATCACAATCACCGCCAGAAAAAACAGAACAGCCGCCAAACTCTCTCTCCACGAGTTTTGCCTCAATGAAGATTCTGCCGGTCTCTCCACCAGATATGGCCAGGTCAATTGATGTCGGCTGCCCGGAATCTTCGTTAAACACCGCCCGGTCGTCATATTCAAATCCAGCGGTGACCTCTCCGGTCGGCCAAGGCATTCCTGCCTCCTCGAAAATTACACGCAACGGCTCAAGGTCCTTTTTGATAATTAATGGCCCCACAAGATTGAAAACCATTGCCTGACTGCTCAAACCGTGGTGAAGGTATTTGTGCAGCGGGAAAGAATCCTTCCCTAAATTCCGTTCATGTTCTTGCCTGATGTACTCGGCCACGTCAGTGCAAATGATATTTTGTGGCCAGCTATCAAGGGATTTGAGGCAATACGTCATTTTTGCATGTGTGGCCAATCCCTTTTTTGAGAACCATCCCACAGCAGCATCCCGCAGTTCACGCTCAAATGCTTTGTAACGCTTAAATGGCCATGTTCGCGCCAACTGTCTGCTGTTCATCTCATCCATTTTTGCCCCTCGTTTCGGATAATAGCATCTCAGCCAGCTCCAGAACATCCACTGGCCAGAAGCATTCCGGGCGTGGGTGGCGTACTCGCGGATGTCTGGCCTCTGGGCGGCAGTTCTGCAGGGAGTCGAGCCACTGGGCCGGAATAGCCTCCCGACCGCACACAGCGCCTAACAGCGCCCCGCAAATGGCCGCGTTGGTATCGGTGTCGCCACCGCGCATGATGGTATCGACAACACCCTCTTCGAGGCTCGGCGCATGGAGCAGCTGATACAGAGCATTCTGAAAAGCGATCAACACCCAGCCCTGCTGGTGCACATAGTCCGCTGGCGGCTCATCGGCAGCCTTGTCGATGGTCTCCAGCAAAGCGGGTTCAACGGGCATGTCGGCTGCCCACTGCCGGATGTGCTGATAAAGCTCTTTGCGGTCACAGCCAGATTGAATGGCGTGGGCAATCCCCATGGCAAACAGCGAGTTGGCCTGCTGGCAAATCAGGTTGGGATGTGTAAGCGCCGCATCCTGCATGGCCCATTCGGCCACCTGATTCAGTTCAAATCCTGCTCCGAAAATCCCAAGCGGGCAGATCCGCATCATGGCTCCGTTGGCCTGACTGTCTGGATTTGGATTACCACGCAGCCCGGCCGAAATGGTCATGCCGCAATCAAACGGATCGGAACTCAGCCAGTATTGATATTCCTTCCGTGCTTCCTTCGGATCATACGAACCGGTTTTCACCAGCATCCGTGCAAGGAGCAGAGCCATCTCGGAATCATCGGTCGGCTGACCGGTAATGGTATCCCATGTGCCGCCATCCGCCAGCTCCCGGACACCATCAGGGTAGCTGCGCCGGATCTCATCCGGGGACTGAAACTCAACCAGACTTCCCAGCGCATCACCGGCAAGTTGACCAAGAAGGCAACCTTGTGCTCTGGATTGTTTGTCTATGCCCATGCGGCAACCTTCTCCTTGGTTAGAATCTTTGACTGAATAGTATCCATAAACATACGACACTGTTCGCTCATGAGCCTGTTAAAATCAAGAGATGTATTATCAGGGATTTTCAGGAAAAGGACATGGAACGGAATATCTTGGCCCTGCTGCCGGATTACATCTGAAATTAGCCCCCGTGATTTATCCAGATTGAGTGCGCTCCATCTGTCTTCTGATATCGGGTAAACAAAACCACACCCGTTTATCAAGGCTCCATTCCCATACTGGCCTATGTATGTGTGCAGCTGAAAAAGGTCCTCACGCTTGACTCCGAATTGTGGATCAAAGGCTTTATACTTCACATCAAAGACGTAAAGGCCACCATCGCTCTCAAAGACAAGGTCAGGTTCAAGTTTACGCATATAACTCCCGAGAGCTCCGGCTGGGATTTCATATCGTTGCTCAAACTTGCTGAGCAGACGTACCCCATCTCGTTTGATGAGCTTTCGGATGAAATATTCGAAGAGCATCGATATATCAAAAAAGAATGCGCTCGAATCATGCTGGGAGTCGAAATCAGAACCTTGCTGACCGATGACTTGCTTCGATAAATCTATCAGCACGTTATAGTCGTTGTAGAACGGGTTGGTAAAATGTGGCGTTCTCAATATTTCCTGACGAGATCTTTTCACGCCCTGATTGGCTGTAAGAAATGCATTGTATACATTCCTTGTGCGCTGGCAGAAAGAGTAATGTTCAACCGCCTCATAGGCTTTGATAAAAAGTGAGGTCGCGGGGCTGTCGTAGCTGTGTTCACGGTAGGAACACAAATATTTTCCAGAGGTGTTATTCCGGAAATAGTCAACCGCATCGATTGTTCCACGAACGCGGGAAATCCGATCATTTTTTGTTATATAGGTCTTGGGTAAGCCCAGCCGGTAAGCCCGCTTGAATTTGATATTCCAAAGATATGCAAGGAGCCACTCATAACCATCGCTGTGACTTTCACCGCCAATATTTTCCAGTTCAAGAAACCCGTCGGCATCGGCAATGATGTACTGTAGGAAAGCATCACCAAACCGGGAACTGATTTTCAGGGAATAATCGCCACGTTTAACAAATCCAATCAGATTTCCGGTATTGAGGGTGAAGTTTCTGGAATCAGTGCCGGTTACACTGATAAACCCGCCATCAGTATTGTGTTCGTAATCTTCGTCATTAAAGAGTACGAGGGCATTAGCAATATTATCATTCAATGTTTTTTCGACATCACGAGAAACCGAATTCAAAAAATGCCAAATGGCGGAATCATCGTTATAAGGATATGTCCACTGGCCTTTTGATTTGGTGCTGAGAGTAACCGAATCACGCAAACGCCTATTGGTCAGCATCCCTCGATTGACCGCATAAGACTGGTTATCGACCAGAGTTCCATCCTTTATGATGTCGAATAGCCACACGATTTAAACCCCGAATGCCTTTCCAAATGAACCGATGAGCTCAGCTTCCTTACCGGTACCGCGCAGGTATTCCTGTAACAAAGGCCGAATGCAGTCATCCCAAACCCGCTCTCTTACTTCCGCAACTGTAAGGCTGGTCGCATACTTCAAATTCATCAAATAGGCATGCCCGATTTGATAATCATGACCCAGCAAGGGTTCATTGGCTATCTGGGTGTTAAGCCTTTCAAGGTTGTCCGCAAGAGGAACCCACGTTTTACAGAACTGATTCAAGTGGTATCTCAACAGCCCTGTATCCGGAGTTACTTCTTCCCAGCGGAATCTGCGTCGGAGAGCAAAGTCAAAACTTTCCACGCTTCGGTCAATAGTGTTCATCGTTCCGATCAGATAGATGTTTGTTGGAATGAAGAACAGGTATCCTTGATCGGTCTGAAGCATGCCGGTGCCTTCGTTATTCAGATTGGCATATTGGGTTTTGACGCCGCCTTTAATGCCTCGATATTCAAGGCAATACATCAGCTCACCAAAAACCCGAGACAACTCGGCTCGATTCACTTCATCGATTATGAAGAAGAATGGTGGCACAGCATCGGATACCAGCTTGGATGAGTCTGATATTTCGAAGATGTACTGCCAGTGAGCACCTGATAATTTTTCTCTATGGGGACGAAGCTCATCAATCGTAATTAATTCCCAGTCCCGCTCAAGACTAAGGCTGCAAACATCAATTTCCCACTTCCCGGCATTTCGACAAAATTCTTTAAAAACACCGTTCTGCAATGTCAGCTGGGCTGCTCCATTGCCATCTAAAACGGGACGTAAACCCTCCATGAAATCTTCATAACTGAAAGAAGGGTGAAACTGTACCAGCTCAATCTGGCTTCCATGAGTAAGACTGCTATTCGAAGCAAATTCCTCCTTCCATATATCAAACAAAAGAGAGGTCTGCTGGCGAGCTTGGTAAGTTTTCCCGGTTCCGGGAGCCCCGTATTTAACGATCTGCTTTTTCAGGCTGAAAGGATTGGATAGATTCTCATACAGCACCCATACAAACTGGCTTAAATAGAACTCATCAGTTTTCTTGTCCTGAAGCTCATCACTAAACTCATCTTTGATTATTTTCAGTAAGAACAGGTTCTTTGAAAACCAATCCTGATCCTTTTCTGCAGGGTATGTCGGGATAATTTCTTCACGTATAAGCCAGCTGAATACCTGATTGAATTTCCCGGAATCAACTGTTGTTGAAACTTCGAGAGTGCAGGCTGCAGCAACACGATTGACAAGAACTGGATTGTTGGACTTGCCTTGGGCTGACCATGCGTCCTCAAATTTTCTGAAGGCATCTTTTGTTGGAGTAAGAATGAACTGTTCCAGTGAGGATATGAAATCCTTATCTTTAATGAATGACTGGAAGTTTTCATTGCTCAAAACAGACTGGCCGCGAGAAGCAATCCCATTGCTCTTTTCATAGAGGAGCTGTTTAAGAAAAGCCTCATCGCTTTGAGATATGCTTTCCCCAGCTTGAATACGTTCACGGATTTGCCCGACCTGACCGTAAAATTCACGATAGGCATCATGCCAGCCTTTGACTTCGTGCTTTCTGTTTTCAATCAGGTATTTGTAAAGGTTTTTCAGTCTGCTTTTCATTTCAGCCCCTTGTCTT
>JAVVFI010000376.1:0-5297 GCA_032250555.1 Sedimentisphaerales bacterium | reverse complement strand
CGAGTCGATGCATAAATTGCCGTTTTTTTCTCGATTGATTTGACAGCCCAGATTGGTTAAAAGCTCATTGCATACGGAGATATCCAACAGGTGCGGGACTGCTTTAAGGGTTGTCTTGCCCGGTGCTAAAATTGCCGCAGCCATGATTGGCAGGGCGGCGTTTTTCGCTCCGTTGACTCTGACACTGCCGGATAATTTAACCGGTCCTTCGATTCTAAATATATCCATAATCTATTTTCCTTTGACAATTGGCGGCCAACAATTGACAATTACAAATCCGTTCTGAGTTGTAGAGTAACTGCAAAGCATGAATAGTAAATATTTGATAGTAAATAGTCAATGGAATTCGACGGCATTATAACTGTAGAAAACCTTATTTTTTTGGCCGGGCTAATAATATTTGCCTGCTGGGTGCGTAAAACATCTCTGGGCAGAAAGTCTCTGGCCGATTCGCTGCCCCGCCGAAACAACATGCCTCTTTATCTGCCTTTCATACCACTGTTTATCTGGTTCGGGACCGTTACGCTCATAGCATCAATTGCACAAATACTCTTCGGTAATTTAAAAGACTGGCAAACTGATTTTTTAGATAACTTTATTCTCGGTATCAGTGAATTAAGCACGATAGCTGTAATTCTTTTTCTGGCCAGAATCCACTTTACCCGGCGATTAAAAGGTTTTGGTCTGAATATAAAAACTATCATAAAGGATTTTTTCGTCGCTTTTGTGAATTTGCTGACAATCTGGCCGCTCATAGTATCAGCAATGGGACTAACAGTTTATTTCGGCGAGCTTTTCTGGGGCCGGGAATATGAAATGCAGCAACATCAGCAACTCAAGCTTATAACCGAACATTCGCAATTACTGTCTCGAATACTGATCGCTTTCGTTGCTGTTATAATAGCACCTTTGCTTGAGGAGATGCTGTTTCGAGGACTTTTCCAGACAACTATACGCTCATATATTGAGGCTTTTCGCCCGCTGATTTCCTCGCCAAACAAACCTGAAATGGAACGAACAACCGACAGGAACGGGGCATGGTTGGCAATTGTGATAAGCTCCGTATTATTTACAATGACTCATGATAATACGGGACATTGGCCGGCACTGTTCGTATTAGGAGTATGCTTAGGTTACTCATACGAAAAGAGCGGCTCGTTGTTTCGGCCTATTTTTATCCACTCATTTTTTAATGCAATCAGTATAATAGCTACCTTGAATCAATAAACTTAACTCGATAAAGGCGGTATAAATCGACAGAACATCCTGGACAGGAGGATAATCATGAACAATCAAACAAATTATCGACATTTCAAAGCCTTAATGTCATCCCGCCATATCTTTCGTATTTCTCTGACACTTATGTTTCTCAGTTTCATAGATGTCGGATTCGTCAATGGAGCACAGACAGTTAAATCGCCCGATGGAAATGTTGTCGTTACATTTGATGTCAGGGATGTTGGGGGCCAAAATGACCGTTTGGTTTATAGTGTATCATATAAAAATAAGCCTATAGTTATTGATTCACTTCTCGGGCTTGTCATTAAAGATGCACCGGCACTTGAGGCCGGCTTTAATATAAGCTTCGTCACCAGCAGCAGTAATGACAGTACATACTCACCAGTTTATGGAGAGCGAAAAACAATTCGCGACCATTACAATCAGCTTGTTATCGAATTAGAAGAAAGTAACCCGCCCCGGCGGCGGCTTAAACTTATTTTTCGCGCTTATAACGAAGGGGCTGCGTTTTGCTATACGCTTCCGGAGCAAAAAGCCCTGAAGAGCTTCACTATTTCAGCGGAAAAAACGCAGTTTTCTTTTACAGATGACCATACAGGTTACGCCGCATATTCCGCCCAGGGCGAATATAGTAAGGTGCCGCTCAGCAAGATTAAGAATAATTGCGAAAGGCCGTTTACTATCGAAATTAAAAACGGTCCTTTTGTGTCGGTGGCCGAGGCAAGACTCGTTGATTATGCACGAATGCGTCTTTCGCCGGATACAAGCCGGCCACTTACTCTGGTAAGCTCATTAGCCAGTGAAGTCAAAGCCGATACGCCTTATACTACGCCCTGGAGAGTTCTTATTGTGGGCGAGACACCGGGAGAGCTGCTCGAACGCAATTACCTAATTCTGAACTTAAATGAACCCTGCGCAATCGATGATACGTCCTGGATTAAACCCGGTAAAGTTATCCGCGAAGTTACCTTAACCACTAAGGGCGGTAAAGCGTGCGTCGATTTCGCCGTTGAGCACAACCTGCAGTATGTCGAATTCGATGCAGGCTGGTATGGCCACGAGTACGGCGACGAATCCGATGCCACTACTATCTCCGTAGATCCAAAACGCTCAAAGGGCCCTCTGGATTTGCATGCGGTTATAAATTACGCAAAAAAGCGCGGTGTTGGAATTTTACTATACGTAAATCGCAGGGCGCTGGAACGTCAGCTTGATGATATCCTGCCGCTGTACGAAAGCTGGGGCATTAAAGGAGTTAAATACGGTTTCGTGCAGGTTGGTTCGCAGCAGTGGACCGCATGGCTTCACGAAGCGGTTCGCAAGGCGGCTAAATATCATCTTATGGTTGACATTCACGATGAATACCGGCCGACAGGATACAGCCGAACATATCCAAACCTGATGACACAGGAGGGTATTCGGGGTGATGAAACAAAACCTTCTAACAGCTTAACTCTGACGATTTTATTCACGCGAATGCTGGCCGGTGCGGGAGATAACACGATTTGCTACTATGACCGGCGGGTCGATGACAATGCAAGTCACGCGTATCAATTGGCTAAGAGCGTTTGTATCTACAGTCCGTGGCAATTTCTTTACTGGTACGACCGGCCGGACAGCTCGCCGCGGAGGGCAGGCGGTGCCGGAGGCGGTCATAATGTCATCGGTGACGAGCCGGAACTTGAATTTTTTGATCATGTTCCTACAGTCTGGGACGATACAAAAGTTTTATACGGCAAAATCGGCGAATATGCCGTTCTCGCACGCCGTTCAGGTCAGGACTGGTTCATCGGATGTATGAACGGAGATAAGAAGCATGTCTTCGAGATTCCATTGAATTTTCTTATCAAAGAGCGCCAATATATTGCTCACATCTATTCTGACGATTCGGCTGTAGCGACGCGGACACATGTTAAAATCAGCCGGTACATAGTAAATTCTTCATCCATTATCAACGCTGAATTACCCGCAAGGAGCGGCCAGGCAATCAGAATCGTTCCGGCTACAGACAAAGATATAAGGACATATTCCAAATATCCCCAATGAGCTACTTTTTATACCATTCGGGCGTGCCGAACCAGTCGTGCATTTCTTTTTCGAACGGCCTGACCACATCCTCCGGTTCCGGGAAGACTCCCTGGTCCTGAGTTTCCACGATCCATACGTCAAGAGCCGCTCTCATACGAATCAGCGCTTCACGATGCTCGGGTTCCTTTGAATCGGCCAGATTATGTATCTCATGCGGATCGTTGACAGTGTCGAAGAGCTGTTCAGGCGCGACTGTCGGTGACATTAACTCTGCCGGCGGGCCGGTCAGCTTTCCTTCGGACATTAATTTACGCATCAACGGTTTGATTGGAAAGCACTTCTCTTTATAGCGGTTCAGGGAAGTAAAATGCCGGTCGGGATAGTAGTTTCGGATGTAGTGATATCGCTTTCCGCGGACGCTTCGTATCCGGTTAACCGTCTCATCAATCCGGTCGCGGGCGGAGAAAGCGTACCGGCGCTGCGGAGTCAGCCGGTCGCCGAGGAAAATACGGCCGTCCATGCCTTTGGGACGCTCTATTGACGCAAAGCTCAGTGTTGTCGGTGTTATATCAATCAGACTGATTACCTCATCGCTTACCGTTCCAGGAGTATAGTTGGCGGGCCAGGTGAGGTTTTTCGGGATGTGCACAATCAGCGGTACATGAAGGCCGGTGTCGTAGCACCAGTGGATTCCACGGGGTTCAATTCGTCCGTTGTCGCCGAAGAATATCACAATCGTATTGTCCGCCAGGCCGTCTGATTTCAACTGTCTCAGAATTTTTCCAATGGTTTTATCCATCCCGGAAATCGAATTCAGATAACGGGCCCACTCTTCACGAACAATCGGGTCATCCGGGTAATACGGCGGAGGTGTTACGTTCTCAGGCGTTGCGATCTTTTCATGTGTGCGTTCCCCCTTCCATTCCACTCGCGGCTGCCGCCAGGTTTGACGGTCGTAAATATCGTATTCTGCTTCGAGGGTATTTAGCTGGGCGAAAAAAGGCTGATGTGTCTTCAAATCTTCCCATTTGTCACCGTCGTAGAGTTTGCCTTCATTTACAAAATTGAGGTCGAGCTTGCCGGAACCCACGACCCGGCCGGACATCGTTTTGATGTTTGCGGTGAAATATCCCACATCTTTAAGTCGATGCGTAATCGGTCTGACACCTTCGGGGAGGCGGTAATCATCGTCTCGGTGAGATCGCATGTTATGGGTATCTGAAGTGGTCTGATACATACCGACGAAAAATGCGCTGCGGCTCGGTGCACATACCGGAGAAGTTGAAAAAGCGTGGGTATAACGAACTCCATCGGCCGCCAGGGCATCAAGATTCGGAGTACGCACATTCTCTGCACCATAACAGCCCAGGTCGAGCTTCAGGTTTTCACCGACAATCCATAGAATGTTGGGGCGTTTGGTTTTTAATTGGGGTTTGGTCATTGCGGTGTTGCTTTGACTATTGCATCCTCCTATGGAAAACGCCGATAAGCCCATAGCCGCTGCTGACGTAGTTGCTGATTTTATAAACTGACGTCTTGTGATTGATGGTGTCATTTTAATCCGCCTTAATAGTCTAATATTACTTTTGAGCTTTCCATAATCATCTATTTTACCTTCTAAACTTTCAACTTCAACTATGCTCCATCGTGGCTGCTCATTTTTGCAAGGTAACATTTGAAATTGGCTTTGTTTTGGCTTTAATTGGGTTTGTATTGGCTTTGAATTGGGTTTGTTTTTTCATGACATATTCAGGTCTAATATCTTCGTAAGTCTTTGTATTAATTATGTTTGCGCTCATTTGGATGTCTTCAAAATTGGGTTTGTTTTGCATAATTTGCCCCTATATAAAAATACATTATAATATGAAAATCATAAACCTTTATTTTTAAGTTACTTAGCCGGGCAAGAACAGTTATTATTGGGTGTTTCATATTCCATATCTCAGATTTCATGTTGTCTTAAATGAGGGCCCCCGACAGAAAAGCATGTGAGCTCATATCGAGGGTAAATTCCAAAAGTCTCCCTCTAT
>JAVVFI010000375.1:0-5307 GCA_032250555.1 Sedimentisphaerales bacterium | reverse complement strand
GAGGGCAGTTATTCTCGCTTAATCCAAATCATCTCAATAAATTAGAGCCTCATAAAAGACCTTTCCACACTATCATACCGGCGTTCATGACCAAAGATGGAAAGCCGGTCTTTTCATTCGGAGTTATGGGAGGAAGTTTTCAGCCTCAGGGACATGCACAGGTATTGATGAATATTATTGATTTCGGTATGTCAGTCCAGCAGGCCGGCGAACAGCCGCGGGCCCAGCATTCGGAGAGTTCTCAACCGACGGGGCTTAAAATGACCGGAGGCGGTTCGGTAAGTTTCGAACGACACTTTTCTGAAGATGTGAAACGCAGACTTGCCCGTATGGGACACAAAATAAGTCCCAAACTCGGCGCGTTCGGAGGTTATCAGGGAATATGGAGAAAACAAAATCCAAGACGTTATTTCGGCGCGTCCGACCCTCGAAAAGATGGCTGCGCAATAGGGTATTAAACTGACGGATTTATAAGTAAGCCGCTGCTAATAACCAAATGTTATAAGGATTAAAATAATGTCATTACAAAATAACAAAAAACCATGGTCGCTTAGCTCAAATAAAGATAAGACTCCCGAGCAAAACAAACGTCACTGGTTTACTTGGGTATTTCCAATCGGAGGATTATTGGCGCTTATATGGTTTTTGATTCGTGTGATCCCAAAGCCTTCCCGTGCGATGTATCCCTGCCAGCGCGCGGCTTTCCCCTTGGCCTCAGGCTTTGTGATTTGGCTTGCCGGGGCAATTGCCTCAATCACTGCCTTTCGCAGAGCAAAACGCTGCTTTGCTCAGTCCCGCTACATATTATGTGTAATACTAATCGCTGCCAGCGTTGGAACCGTATGGTTGGCTCAAAGTGTTACAACAGAAACTACACTTCGTGCTGATGAGCCAACATCGAATGCTCCCATAGGGATTGCCAAAGGAGTCCACCCCGGACGTGTGATCTGGGCACACGATCCCGATGCCACTGACTGGGATGGACCAGGAAACGGATATTGGTGGCAAGACACTCACACAAATCAGGCCGTAGTGAACCAAATGATGAGCAGCGCAATACGAGCACTCACCGGCGAACGGACAAGTGCAGCCGCTTGGGATACACTATTCAAATATTTCAATAAAACACATGATAAAGGCGAAATCGGATATAAGTCGGGCGAAAAGATTGTTATCAAAGTCAACTATGTCGGATGTATAAAGGTCTGGAGCACAAGACCTGTAACGAATATTGAAGACTACAATCTTAGAAGCCTTGATTATATGAACGCCTCACCACATATGATTATCGCACTGCTTGACCAGCTCGTTAATGAAGCCGGTGTAAACGAAGCCGATATTACCGTTGGCGATACTTTATGTTACTTCCCCAACGAGTTCTATAATATGTGTCACGTAAAGTTTCCGAATGCCCATTATCTTGATTACGTAGGCAAATTCGGCCGGACAAAGGCGAAGCGGTCATCTGTTCCATTTTACTGGAGTACATACGATGCCGATGGAAAAGATACAGACTATGCACCTGCTTCCTATGTCGATGCTGATTACATAATTAATATGGCGAATCTTAAAAGCCATAACGACCAGGCAGGTATTACACTTTGCGCCAAAAACCATTATGGCTCGCTTGTCAGAAAGCCCGCCCGAACTCAGGAATATTACGATATGCACAAAGAGCTGCTTTATAACAAACCGGGTATGGGACACTACAGACCTCTCGTGGACCTGATGGGACATAAACATCTCGGCGGCAAAACCATGCTGTATTTAATCGACGGATTATACGCCGGAAAACACGCAAAAGAAAGATCACCGAGAAAGTGGAACATGTCTCCCTTCAACGGAGACTGGAGTTCAAGTCTCTTTGCATCACAGGACCCGGTTGCGATTGATTCTGTCGGTTTCGATTTCCTATGGAGCGAGTGGGATGATGGTCCCCACCAGTCCGGCACAGCCGATTACCTCGTCGAAGCGGCTATGGCGAATAATCCTCCTTCAGGAACTTTTTATGATCCCGACCATAAGGGAAACGTATCCCGTCTGAAAAGCCTTGGTGTTTACGAACACTGGAACAATCCTGTCGATAAGCAGTATTCCCGCAACTTAGGAACAGGCGACGGCATTGAACTTATAAAGCTCAGCAGGGCGTTAAGCCTTGCGGCAGCTACTGAGTATTCCCCCAATTAGATAGATCAGTCGCCCTTAAAGCGATATGCCCAGCCTTTGGCCATATAATTGATATCCTGTGTCTGACCATCCGGGGGGTATTCAATACCGTATGTCCCAACCCCCTGGCGAATCAGCTTGTCAACACGCTCTATAGTAAACTGGTCACGCCATTTGCGAACCTCTGAATGCCCGTCGCAAAATCCTAAGACACTGCTGTCACCATGATTTACCGCCATCGGGCCCCACCAGCCCCATTGTTCCATATTTCCAGTATATTCTGGAGCACCTAATACAAAGTGATGGCTCGAATTCCAGTTTCGCGTTTCCGCACTCTCAACGAATACATAACGGGTCGCCGGCGCTTTAATCTCATCGAAGATTTTAATTTGCGTATTGTATTGCGAACTGCTGGAATTCGGATATCCATTTAAGCACATAGGAACTCCGTAAGAAACAAACACTTTGGTTTGATCATACATGCTCTTACGGACATTGTCGGCGGGGCAATGATAGGCATCCGAATCTTTAATGTAAGGATACAGCACTCCGGCTTCAATCCCCCGTTTCTCATCTTCATCCGTTACTGGTGGCTCCGCCTGGGTATTGCTTAAAAGGCTGCCATTTGCATTACGAGGCACCCCGCACCAGCCGACATAAGTCCCATTCCTATCTATACCATTATCTTCAGAACTCATTATCCGGCCATCATTATCTCCCATATACATATACCAACCTAAGGAAAGGTTCTTGGTATTGCTCAGGCAAACGGTAGTCGCGGCCTTCTTTTTCACAGAGTTCAGCGCCGGCATAATAATGGCCATAAGAACCGCGATAATCGCAATGACCACAAGAAGCTCTATTAGGGTAAAGCCTTTCGACCGGGTCATGACGGACCTCCTTATATTTGAAAGAAAGTGTTTCTCATTCAACTTTTCATCTGAAGCTGATTGCTCCTGACTTTGCTTTGCATATTATAACACAATCAGTTTCATTTATACAAGTCATTAGTCGCATTACCGGATATTTTCCAAATTAGCTCCCTTTTACGATCAATGCCTGAGAATGTATTTACGTTTACAGACTTGTGTTATATAATCTATAAAAGTTACGTTTGAATGGAGTAACTTTCATAGAAAGGAGCTTAGGTGTGAATTCCAATAACTCAACCAACGACAATAAAATATCTCGAAGGCGGTTTATCCAAATTATTACAGCAAGCACTATGTCAGCAGGGCTTACTCACAGCCGCTCGTTGTATGCTGCGAGCAGAAAACAGCCGAATATAATTTTCATAATGGCAGACGACCTGGGATATGGGCATTTGAGCTGTTACGGCCAGGAAAAATTCCAAACACCGAATATTGACCGGCTTACCGATGAGGGGATAAAATTCACACAATATTATGCTGGTTATACTGTATGCGCGCCATCACGCAGTGTCCTAATGACTGGTTTGCATCACGGGCACACCCCAGTCAGGTCCAACAGCGGCAGTTCATCGCTTCTAGAGAACGAAACCACAGTTGCCCAGGTATTGAAGAAGGCCGGTTATATAACAGGTGGATTCGGTAAATGGGGGCTTGGCCTGGAGAACATGCCCGGTGCTCCATGGAAGAAAGGTTTTGATGAGTTCTACGGCTTCTATCATCAGGTCCATGCCCATTTCTACTATCCATATTGGATTTGGCATAATGACGAAAAGCTTATGCTCCAAGGCAATGACCATAAATTCGACCAGTACGTTGACGATATTCTGCACGAAAAGACGATGGATTTTATTCGGGTCAGTGCTAAAAAAAGACAACCGTTCTTCTGCTACATTCCTTCGATTATCCCGCATGTGGAATTAGCTGTGCCGGAAGATTCGGTCAAGCCGTATCGAGGCAAGTACCCGAAAGTCACCATTAACGATCCTCGTCCGGGTTATATCGGCAGCGATGATGCGTATGCCGTTTACGCAGGTATGATTAGCCGTCTTGACCGTAACGTCGGTCAAATTATGAATCTGTTGAAGCAGTTGAATATCGACAATAATACCATCGTATTCTTCACCGGCGACAACGGGCCGCAGTCCGGCCCATGGCAGCCGTTGAGGGATTTTTTCAAAGGCGCTGGTCCATTTCGGGGCAGCAAAGGTAATTTATATGAAGGTGGTATTCGAGTACCGTTTATCGCTCGCTGGCCCGGCAGGATTGAACCCGGCTCAACAAGCGAGCACATCGGGGGCTTCCAGGACATGATGCCGACAATGGCGCAACTGGCCGGAGCGAAACCACCTAAAAACGACGGCATTTCGATTGTACCGACCCTTTTGGGAAGAAAACGTCGGCAGAAAAAACATGAGTACTTGTACTGGGGCTCAGCAGCCACCAGGGCCGTCCGGATGGGAAAATGGAAAGCCGTTAAGCCGGGCAAGAAAAACGACTGGGA
Source organism: Sedimentisphaerales bacterium (assembly GCA_032250555.1). Classification (GTDB taxonomy): domain Bacteria; phylum Planctomycetota; class Phycisphaerae; order Sedimentisphaerales; family Anaerobacaceae; genus NIOZ-UU13. The sequence continues at coordinate 708 of JAVVFI010000375.1, read as the reverse complement.
ACTATACGACCTGTCTCAGGATATTGGAGAAATAAACAACATCGCTTCTGCAAATCCCGATGTCATGGGCAGGATGAAAAAATACGCCTCCGAAGCTTTTGTTCCAAACCGCAAGCAGATAGGCGGCAAATGGTCGCACATTTCGGAGTACGTCCGGGGCGACCGTGTGGATAAGTTGAAAGAAGACTACTGAGCTTTCTTTTTTACCCATCGATGGTTGGTTTTCTTAGTAATCTCTAATACTTATTTGCCAGGTCCTGAGAGCTTTTTAAATCGAGGATGGTCACGTAAGGGGGCCCAGGCTGGATCAAGCCGGAGTAAAGAAATCGATAATTCTCCAGGAATGGAAAGCAAATATTTTAGCTTGTCGAGAGCCTCATCATATTCGTCGAAAATCACATAAATCTGAGCTAAATTCTTGATTAGTAATGGCCCATGAATTGAATCTTTGCTAACAGGAAGTATCTCCACAGCCCTCTTTCCTTCCCGGATTGCCTCTTCTTTGTTACCCAGACCTGCATAAGCGATGCCAAGCAAACTATGGAATTGTGGATTCTCCGGCTGTTCATTGATTTTGGATTCAAGTAATATTCGAGCAGAGTTATAGTATTTTTTTGTGAGATCCTTTTTATCTATGAGTCCACTCTAAAAACCCGCCATTAGGCGGTTCGTCTAAAATACTGTTGAGGCTCAAGCCAACAGTGGCTT
>JAVVFI010000374.1:0-5332 GCA_032250555.1 Sedimentisphaerales bacterium | reverse complement strand
CCTATTTGGGGAATTAAAGGAGTACGATACATTTTTCGATGAGTTGTGCTTGATAATGATAAATTGAAGAAAACCAAGATGTAAAAAGCAAAATTACAGATTAAAAATCAAAAAATATTTTTTGAGAATTAGTTAATTAGGGAATTAAGATTTCAGATTTAACAAGTGAACAAATGTAATTTTGCGGGCAGATCCCTCCACTGCGGTTCCTTCGACAAGCTCAGGATAAACTAAGGTGACAGTTCTTTCTACTCGCTGCTTGCGGATGTATTCGGGGACAAGCCTTTGAGATTGATTATATTTTACATGAGTTTATATCCGTTGGCTTCCCTTCTTTTTAAACGTGTACTAACGTAATTTTGCAGGCCAGATTTCTCCACTCACTTTGTTCGGTCGAAATGACAGAGAGAATTAGTTGATTAGAGATTGGAGATTTGAAAGAAAAAAGGAAAAGACTTTTAGATTTCAGAACCGTTGGCTTTCCATTGTAAAAATGTATAAGTTATTAATTACGTAAGCCAGATCCCTCCACTCGGCTATGACTCGGTCGGAGTGACACGGGGGAATTAGGGAATTGGAGAATTGTTAATTGGAAAGACAAAAAGGGCAACCACGTGGGGTTGCCCCTACATTCGGATTTGGATTTATGAACACCCCGGAAAGTTTCGTCAACTCAATCCTTTATAAGAGCGGACATTGCCAATAAACAGCGGGAGCCATTTTCTTTAACAACTTCAAATTCTATTAACATCCTTTTGTCGTCTGCGAAAAAGGTCTTTTTGCGATCCAAGAGTATTCGTATATCATTTTGGACACTGAGACGCAGCAATACATCAGATTTTGCCATTCCATCGACCATAGAACAAAATATCTGTTTCTGTTCCTTTTCCGGCAAAAAAGAAGCGTTCCAGCAGATCACAGCAAAGCCGATAACTTCTTCAAAAAGCTCATCGTCATCATCAATGGCATTCAGCAGCGGCTCAGCGAAATCAAGGATGACTTCCGACATCTTTCTGACGTGAAAAGATTGTTGCGGCAGCAGAGGCTCAACTTCATATTGCCTGCTGCGGCTCCTCCTCCTGAGTTTTCTAAGACCACCCATAACTATCCCAATAATAAATTGTCAATAATCGATTTTTCAGGAGCAGCCCATTGAGTTACCGCAGTTGAAGCATTTGTAGCATGTTCCGTTTCTGACGGTGATAGAGCCGCATACATCGCAGGCGGGGGCATCGCCGGTGAAGTGGGAAAACTGTGCGTTGAACTGCTCTAAAGTCTTTGCTTCAGATTGTAATTGGCCGGATGTCTCTGTAATGGTTGAGGCGACGAGAGCGCTGATTCGGCCGGCAGGGTCGGTGGACTCCTTTATAAGGGCAGCGCCCTTGGAAGGAACTCCCAACGGAGCGGAAATAATTTTCGGCTCTAAAGAAGGCTGCCTGAGAGGCTTTGAAGCCGAAGCTGAAATAATCGGTTTTTTGGGCGCGGCGGCCCTGGTTTTGCTTTTTGATTCGGTTTTTGCCTCGGCAATTTTCTTTGCGAGGTCTTTTGTTTTTTCCACTACTTCCCTGGCGGTTGTGGTATTTTTGTTGTCCTTCGGGGCGGCGGTCCTGTTGGGGGTGTTTTTGTCGGCGTAGCCGGGCATAAACTGGCAGCCGAGCCAGCAGAAAATGTAGTCAATCAGGCTTTTCGCAAATGGAATGTCCCTGTTCGAGGTCATGCCTGACGGCTCGAACCGTGCGTGGCGGAATTTGTCCACAAGGGTTATTAAAGGCACGCCGTATTGCAGTGCCATCGAAGTACAGGTACCTATCACATCCATAAGACCACCAACGGTGCTGCCCTCCTTGGCCATAGTGATAAACAACTCACCAGGCTGACCGTCCTCATATAGCCCCACCGTTAAGTAGCCTTCATGTCCCTGTACAGAGAACTTGTGCGTAATACTGTGTCTGGTATCCGGCAGTCGTTTTCTGAACGGCCTGGCCGGTGCGGATGCCTCGGCGGGTTTTGCCTTGGTATCCTTGTGCTTTTTGGTAGAGACGGGCTGAAGCTTTTTCGAGCCGTCCCGATATATGGCAACCGCCTTTAATCCGAGCTTCCATCCTTCCATGTATGCGGCGGCAATACTTTCGGTTGTACTTTCTTCGGGCATGTTGATGGTTTTGCTTATGGCGCCTGATATAAAGGGCTGTACCGCAGCCATCATTTGAAGATGCGCCAGGTAATTGATAAAGCGTTTGCCGTTACGCGGCTTAAAAGCACAATCGAAGACCTGCAAATGGTCCGGATTAAAATCTTTGGCCCCCTCGATAGTGTCATTTTCATCTATGTAGTCGCAGATGGATATGACCTCATCGGCACTATAGCCGAGGCGTTCAAGGGCCATCGGCACGGTCTTGTTGACAAGCTTAAGCATTCCGCCGCCAGCCAATAATTTATACTTAACCAGCGCTATATCGGGCTCGATGCCGGTTGTATCACAATCCATCAGGAAACCAATAGTACCCGTCGGCGCGAGCACGGTAGCCTGGGCGTTTCGGAAGCCGGATTTGGAGCCAGCGTCAAAAGCCTGGTCCCAGGCATCCTTGGCAGCGTTGCGCAGGTAGTCCGGGCAATGAGTCTCGGGGATATCATAAGCGTGCTTGCGATGCATATTGATAACCTTGAGCATAGCGTCGCGGTTGTTGCTGAACTGCTCGAAAGGTTCTTTCATGTCGGCTATTTCGGCGCTGGCGGCATAGGCGGTTCCGGTCATAACAGCACTGATAGCCCCGCCGATTGCCCGAGCCTGGTCGGAATCATAAGGAAACGCCAGGCTCATCATAAGAGAGCCGAGATTTGCATAGCCAAGCCCGAGCGGACGGTATAGATGACTGTTCACGGCAACTTCCTTGTCGGGATAACTTCCATTATCAACCAGAATTTCCTGAGCAATGATGAATATCCGAATTGCCTTTTTGAAACTTTCGATATCAAAAGAGGCGTCTTCATTTCGGAACTTCAAAAGATTCAGGGAAGCCAGATTGCAGGCCGAGTCATCGACGAACATGTATTCACTGCATGGATTCGAGGCGTTAATCGGGCCGGAGTTGGGGCAGGTGTGCCAGCGGTTTATCGTGCTGTGGTACTGGAGGCCGGGGTCGCCGCAAATCCTTGTACCTTCGGCAATCAGGTCCATCAGCTCGCGTGCGGAATGCTCATCCATCTTCTCGCCGGTCGTTACAGAGTAGGTGGTCCAGGTGTCTTCCTTTTCCACTGCCTGCATGAACTCGTCGGTTACGCGGACTGAAAGGTTGGCATTCTGAAACATTACGCTGCTGTATGCCTCGTTGTTGTGGTCTTTGTCGTAGCCGGCCTCGATAAGCGCCCAGGCTTTTTTCTCTTCTTCGGTTTTGCAGGTAATGAATTCCTTAATATCAGGATGGCCAACCTTCAGCGACTGCATCTTTGCGGCTCGCCGGGTTTTTCCGCCGGATTTGATTACGGCCGCTATCTGGTCATAGACCCTCATAAAACTTAAAGGGCCTGAAGGCTTGCCGCCGCCTGATAATTTTTCTTTACTGCTTCGCAATGTGGAAAGATCTGTTCCAGTTCCCGAGCCGTGCTTGAAGAGCATTGCTTCGCTGGTTGCCAGCCGCATTATGTCCTGCATCGAGTCCTTAACAGACTGTATAAAACAGGCCGATGACTGCGGATATTCGTAACTATTCTCACAGGGAACCGCTGTCTGTTTCTTGGGGTCCCAACGGAAATTGTGCTTGCCGCCGGCAACGCCATAGACATCCAAAAGGCCCACATTAAACCATACAGGTGAATTAAACGCACCATATTGATTGACGCATAACCATGCTAATTCGTTGTAGAATATCTCAGCGTCTTCGTCGGTAGCAAAGTAACCGTCTTTTCTGCCTCGATCTGCGATTGCTTTGCAAACCCTGTGTACAAGCTGTTTAACCGAATTCTCCCGCTGGCCGGTTTCGATATCACCATAAAAGTATTTGCTGGCCACAACTTTTGTCGCCAATTGACTCCATGAAGCTGGAACTTCAATATTGTCCTGTTCGAAGATCGCTTTTCCGCTGTCGTCGGTAATTTTTGCCGAACGTGTTTCCCATTCGAGCTGGTCGAAAGGATGTACTCTCGGGGTTGAAAAGAAAGGCTTCATCTGTAAACCCTTTGATTGGTCTGTATTTACAGCCATTTCCGGTTGCGATTTCTCTGTAGTGAAAGGATTTTCCGGGTCGAATTTATACGACATTTAACGCCTCCCTGCGAAAAAAAGACCACAATATATAGTAAAATGACCGGGAATTAAGCAAGATATAGTGTTAACTCCCTTAAGAATCAGTATCGGCAAATTAATGAAATTTTGATAAAGTGTAAAGCCCAAATTTTTAAATTTCCTGATAAAAATTTTTGTCTTGCTCTTAGTCCTTGTAGTTACTGAATCTATGAAGAAAATTTTTTTTTGTTGGCGGCAATCTATTTTTGATAACTTAACAATGATGTTAAAATAACGATATGTCAGCTAACACAAATAGACAAATTGAAAAGATTCGTGCAAAGATTAAGAGCTTTCCGGCCGGGCCGGGGCTTTATTTTATGAAGGATTCCGGGGATAAGGTCCTTTATATCGGTAAGGCGAAAAACCTGCGCAGCCGAGCAGCAAGCTACTTTCAGCCTGGAGTTGACCTTATTTCATCACGCGGGCCAAAAATAGTTGAAATGCTCTGTAAGGTCGAAACTGTTGATTTTCTCGAAACAGCGAACGAAGTCGATGCGGTGCTCAAAGAAGCCCGTCTTGTTAAAGATATCCGTCCGCCCTATAATACCGACCTTATTGATGATAAAACGTTCCCTTATCTGGAAATTACCAGCAGGGAAGATTTTCCGGGCGTCTATATAACACGGAAGCCTCGTAATAAAGGCAGCAGGTTATTCGGACCTTTCACCAGTGCAAAAGACCTGCGGGGGGTTCTTGTGGTATTACAGAAGATATTCAGGTTTCGAACGTGCAATCTGAATATCAGCGAAGACGACAGCAATAGAAGATTCTTTCGGCCATGTCTTTTATACAGCATAAAACAGTGTACCGCTCCGTGCGGAGCGAAAATTGACAAGCACGAATACAAAAAAATTATTACAGACCTTGTAAAATTTCTGCGTTCGAAGCGTTCGATTATCCTGCGCTAGTTGAGAAAACAAATGGCAGAGGCATCCGAGAAATTTGAATACGAAAAAGCCGCGATGTTCCGCGACCGTATTCGACTGATTGAACGTCTCGACCAGCGCGGCACGCCTGATGAAAATGTTCAGCCGGAGGTCTTTGCCG
>JAVVFI010000373.1:0-5361 GCA_032250555.1 Sedimentisphaerales bacterium | reverse complement strand
GACGTCGATGTTGCCACCGAAATGGCGGAGATGACAAGAAACCAGGTTCTTGCACAGGCCGGTATCTCGATGCTTGCACAAGCCAACTCAATGCCTCAGATGGCACTGACACTGCTTAGATAGTAAACAAGCGGCCAGTTTCGTTTGCCTAAAAAATAGATTAAAAGTACACTATAGGCCGGCGTAGAATTCCTGATTGCGATATCGAAGAAAATTTTAAGTGATTTATAGAAAAATGATTCTTTAAGGGCTGTGAATATTACACTTGCAGCCCTTTGTTCATTACACAAGTTAGTATTTGAAATGAAAAAATCAAATCACCCACACCGAAGTATATCTTTATGTGCCTTTCAATAAGTCAACCACTTCCTGAGCATTTTCGGCATGAACCAGAGCTTTACAAAAAGCTTTTGAGCGGGCCAGTTTTGCTATTTCCGCGAGAGCTTCGACGTGCGGGCCGGAAGCCTCAGGTGAAGCCACTAAAAGAAAAAAGAGATTTGTGGGCTGCCCATCCATTGAGTCAAAATCGATTCCCTGAGGGGCAATTCCGATTGCGAGTTTCAGGCTGGAGACGGCGGCACTTTTACAATGAGGCACGGCAATGCCCTGCTCGAGTCCGGTGCTCTGTTTATCTTCACGATCCTGTACGCCTTGCAATACAGCATCAAAATCATCGATTTCACCGGCGTCCTTCAATATCCGGACAAGCTCGCGTAAAATATCGGGCTTGTCCTGCGAGGCCAGAGGGATTTTTACAATTTTCTCAACAACCAGGTCAATTAATGCCATACTACACTTCTCCTGAAATTCTATAACTTAAAAGAACTTTAATTTTTATTTTATACGAGTGACTCGTACATTTCCCAGACTCTATCTTCATCTTTGACAATTAAGACAGAACAGGGAACAGCACGCATCGCCCGTTCGGTCTCATCAAAAAATTCATCCCTTCTGCTCCTGATTCTGGACAGTTCACCAATAACCAGAAGGTCAACTTCATCGGCCTCAACGGAATCGACTATTTCCTTATGAACGCTTCCCCTGCTGCTTTTTTTAATAACCGATACTCCTTTTTTCATTGCCAGCTCATTGATGTAATTAAGATACCGCTCGGCATCGGCTTCCATATCATGCTCATATTCAACCTGTTCATCTCTCAGGAATATCCTTGCCTTAAGAAGATCTTCCACGGCCCTGGTATTGATAACGTAGTATGCAATAAGCTCTGCACCGGAAAATGACGCAAGACATATCGCATACTGAGCAGCAGTAACAGATTCTTCAGTTCCATCGACATAGACCATTATTTTTTTAATGGGATTACTCACGATTTTTCTCCATCGTTTCTGCGCCTTTTTTTCTCGAGGTTTTCCTTAACCAATTTCATGAGAACGAACATATCGCGTTCATTCTCTTCAAGCCTGCCTTCAATATAATAAACAGTTTCCTTAAGGTTGGGAACAGCTATTTTTTCAAGTGCATTGACCTTTCTTATAGTCTTTTTTACTTCATTGGCAAGCCTCAATACGGATATTTTCAGTTCGGAGAGTTTTCCAAGCAGCTTGAGTGCCTCTTTAAAAGACTGCAAAGAGGTGTCAATCCAGAAACTGGTGCCCATGGGGCTGTAGTAAGGAGAGTGTTCGACAAATTTCGTATCAATCACGGGTAGGCTGACACCCATAACCTTTCTGGTCCGTATAGTAATGTCCGTTGAAATATTGACAGCCCCGGTCAGGTATTGAACTTTGAGCTTTCCCATGTCAAAGACGGTCTCTTCGAGGGCTTTATATGCCTTGGCGAGTGCATTTTCAACGCGGCTCTGAAAATCCACAGTCTGGTCCACAAGCGCCAGAAGCTCGATAATGAGAATATTTCTTTTCTGGTCCAACAGCTCATAGCCCTGCTGAGCAAACTTCAGGTCATTTCTGAGTCTGAGTAAATTTGTTTTGGTTGGTGCGTAATTAAGCTGCGCCATTATTAATACCCGTTATGATCCGTAGAATTTCTCTATTTCCTCTTCGGTAATTCTGTGCAGCTCTTCGACAGGGAGGAACTTTAAGACTTCCCATCCGAGAGCAAGCGTCTGTTCGATACTTCGATCTTCGTCTTTGCGCTGTGAAACAAACTTCTGCTCAAACTCCCTTCCGAAATCAAGATAATCATGATCCAGAGGTGTCAACTCCTCTTCTCCGATAACAGAAGCGAGATTTCGTACATCTTTTACATAACTATAGGCAGCAAATAGCTGGCTTGCAAGATGGGGATGGTCTTCTCTGGTCATTCCTTCCCCGATACCATCCTTCATCAACCGTGAAAGAGAGGGCAGTCCTGCGATTGGCGGGTAAATACCTCTTCCATCCATCTCTCTTTCGAATACAATCTGGCCTTCGGTGATATACCCGGAAAGATCGGGTACCGGATGAGATATGTCATCATTCGGCATTGTAAGTATCGGCAGTGACGTAATTGAGCCATTATGTCCTTTAATCATTCCAGAGCGTTCATAAAGCTCTGCCAGGTCCGAGTAGAGATAACCCGGGTAGCCCTTTCGTGAAGGTATCTCACCACGGATAGTTGATATTTCACGCAGGGACTCACAATAATTTGTCATATCTGTCATAATAACAAGAACGTGCATATCCTCGTTGAATGCCAGATGTTCAGCAAGGGTCAGCGCAGTTCTTGGAGTAATCAGCCGCTCGATTGAAGGGTCATCGGCAAGAGATAGAAACAGAGCTACATTTTCAAGCACACCGCTTTCTTCGAAGGAGCGGATGAAAAACTGTGCCACATCATGCTTTACACCCATCGCGGCAAAGACAACAGCAAACTCGGTTTCTGTTCCTCGTATCTTTGCCTGCCGGGCAATCTGAGCGGCCAGTTCATTATGGGGCAGGCCGTTGCCGGAAAAAATTGGAAGTTTCTGGCCCCGGATAAGTGTATTCATTCCGTCAATAACAGAGATACCTGTCTGTATAAAATCTCGGGGATACTGCCGAGCGGTCGGATTAATCGCCATTCCGTTAACATCCAGCTCGATGTCACTTCGCTGCGGGGGGCCTCCATCGATGGGATGTCCTAAACCGTTGAATACTCGCCCGAGCATATCCTTTGAAACAGAAATGGTAAGCGGTCGTCCGGAAAAGCGTATCCGAGTATTCGGAAGAGTAAGGCCTGCTGTCCCTTCAAAAATCTGAACAACTACAGCATCGGTTGACGATTCGAGAACGATTCCCAGGCGTACCTTACCATCGGCGTCAACGCACTCAATAAGTTCTCTGTATCCTACAGGGTGTGTTTTTCTGACAAAAATGAGAGGACCATCGATTTTATTGACGCCAATATACTCACGTCCCGCCAGAAGATGTCTGTTTTCCTGATCAAGCATGCAAGGCCTCCATTTGGTCCATTGAACGCTCGAGGCGCGCTTCGATTTTATCGAGACCTGAAAGATTTTCGTTAGGTATGGAAAATTTCATTTTTATTATATCCTGATATACTTTTATTTTCCTGAGCTTAATAAGTGTTGTACCATTTTTTATGGCCTGAAGGCCGCGTTTCCAGTATGTAACAATGATGTGCAGCATTTGTGCCTGTTTCTCAACAACTGAGAATGTATCAATTTTATCGTAGGCATTCTGCTGAAGAAAGGCGTTCTTAAACAACGTACATACTTCGAGGATAAACCGCTGGGTATCCGGCAGAGCATCCGGACCGACAAGTTTTACGACCTGTTGAAGGCGCACTTCCTTGTGCAGCAGCTCCATTATTTCGGTACGGTCCTCGAGCCATTCACTGCCGGCCCGGTCGGACCACCATGAGGACATCTCTTCGAGATATTCACTGTAACTTTCGATCCACGAGATGGCAGGATAGTGGCGGGCGTTGGCAAGGTTTCTGTCAAGACCCCAGAAACATCGGATAAATCTTTTTGTGTGCTGGGTGACAGGTTCCGAAAAATCACCTGCCGGCGGAGAGACAGCACCAATTATAGTAACAGACCCCGACTCGCCATTTAATGTTTCCATTGAGCCGGCACGTTCATAGAATTCGGCAATTTTTGTCGGCAGGTAAGCAGGGAATCCTTCCTCTGCGGGCATTTCTTCCATACGGCCGGAAAGTTCGCGGAGGGCTTCTGCCCATCGCGATGTAGAATCTGCCATTACAGCAACATCATATCCCTGGTCTCTGAAATATTCGGCCATAGTTATTCCGGTATAGATACTTGCTTCCCGCGCGGAGACCGGCATGTTGGAAGTGTTGGCTATGAGGATGGTCCGTTCCATAAGAGAACGGCCGCTTCGCGGGTCAATGAGTTTTGGAAATTCAGAGAGTACATCGGTAATTTCATTGCCCCGCTCGCCACAACCGATATATACAATAAGATCCGCGTCGCACCATTTTGCCAGGGCCTGCTGCGTCATTGTCTTTCCGGTGCCGAAGCCGCCGGGAATAGCAACGGTGCCTCCTTTTGCAACGGGAAACAGTGTGTCAATCACTCGCTGGCCGGTAATAAGCGGAGTATCAAGAGGAAGGCGTTGTTTTGTCGGGCGCTGAACACGTATGGGCCACTTATGCATCAGGAAAAGGTCTTTGGTTTTTGACTCATCAATTCTTAATACGGCAATCACATCTTCTACGGTATAGTCTCCTTCGGGAACCACCGACTCAAGGATGCCTTTATCCATAGGTGAGACGAGGATTTTATGAAGGATATTTTTCGTTTCCTGAACAGTACCGATGACCATTCCCGGAAAGACGTTATCACCATCTTTTACCGAGGGAACAAAATGCCATTTTTTCTCTCTGTTCAATGAGGGAACGGTTATACCCCGCTTGATATAAATGTCCGACATTTCCCGGATAGCTTCAAGAGGTCTCTGAATGCCATCATAAATAGTCCCGATCATGCCCGGCCCCAGTTCAACCGAAAGCTGCATACCCGCCCCATAAACAGGTGCATAGGGAGCAATTCCGGATGTGTCTTCATAAACCTGAACGACAGCACAGTCCGAATCAAGTTTAATAAGCTCACCAATGAGATTTTCCTCGCCAACCCTGACCAGTTCAAACATCTGAGCATCGGTAATCCCCATCACCTCGATCACAGGGCCGTTGACCCGTTTAACCTGTCCTATAATCCTGTCACTCATAATTATTCTTTTCGATCATCCGTAAATACGGCATTGTAAATCAATATTTGAATTTCATGCTGTTTTCGCAACATTCTCGTTTTAACCTGATTATTAAAGGCGGTACGTCCATCAGCAGCAGTGAGGACAACGCCCTGATATTTCAAGGGCTCGGCATCAGAGAGCTTAAGCTGCGCCTGCTTATTAGTTTGCATATGGATTTTATCTT
>JAVVFI010000372.1:0-5365 GCA_032250555.1 Sedimentisphaerales bacterium | reverse complement strand
GGTAGGCTTTGGCCCTCGTTTCTTCGGCTTTGGTTTGGTGAAACGTTTGAACCTCTTGAGGACTCGTATGGCGTGTTTGCGGTGACAGGTACAGGTGGCACAGAATTCATCAAGGATGGCGGTTTTTTCATGACGAGAGGCATTTTTATACCGCAAATGGACCGCCTCACGATACTCTCGTTTGGATCGCGGACTCATGATTATCCCTCCTTTTGGAAGTCGATGCTTGGTAACATCGAATTATGAGGCAACGATCCTTTTTATTCACCCCCTTGGGTAACATTTAATATGAGGCAATTCGCGATAGAAAAATCCATTGACAAAATATTTTACAGAACATATTCTTTATGACACTTTGCGGTGGGGACCCTGTCTCTCAGCACAATCTGGCGAAGCGAATAAGTTATCCCTGAAAAATGTATCCCTGTTTATTCATGTATTTCCATCCCGCAATCAGGAGGTTCTATGATGAAGGGAGTAATGGGGATTTTCTTTATGGAGGCGCGGATTACGAGATCTTTCTCTATGACGGTACAACTGAAACCACCCCACAGGTCACGGTCAACTCATATGACGATCGCAATCCTCAGATAAACAATGCCGGCTATCTTGTCTGGGATGGAACCGCCGGTAGTGGTTGCTTCATCTCAGCAGCCTGCGGGTTCCGTATGGCACGATAAATAGAGAACACAAATTAGCTCCTTCAAATGATGAAAAGAAAACTTATCGTTGTTTCAGGCTTCAGTATAATCGGTCTTGCAGAATTAAAAAAAAGGGGGGGTGTGAAATGGATAAAGATTATTTTTTTGGCAGTGATAATCAAACGATCGGTCCGGTCAATCTGGAAAGCGTCAAAGAGAAGATATCGCAAGGTGTCATCACCTCACAGACGCTAATATGGTATGAAGGCATGGACAATTGGAAGCCTGCCGGCCAGGTTCAGGAGTTGTCGTCATTATTTAAGAGTGGTATCCAGCCACCTCCCTTACCCCAAAGCCCGACGACACCTCCTCCGCTGCCAGGTACAAATATTCCCGAAGGATTGAATCCTTTTGAAGAAAAAGCTTACCGCTTTGCGACAGCCATATACCGTCCCTGGAGAGGAAAAGATTCTCAACTCGGAGCCTATGTCCGGAAAAATCCAAAGAGCGCTGTTTATGTTTCGTTGGGGACGATCGCTGTCATGATCGTTATCCTTGTCCTGTTCGCCTATACTTTCTCTCCCGACAAAGATCAAGGGCAGCAATACACCCAGGGCCAGCAGCAAATACCGATGGGCCAAATGCCCCCGGTGGGTTGGCAGGCAGGACACCGCGCCATGATGGACGCCCAGCGGGAAATCGGAGAGATCGGTATCGATGTGTACACTTACCAGCGTGACCGGCAGGATGAAATGGATGACTTCCGCCGGAAAGCAACTTACGGGACAGACAATTAAAGAATACTGACGACATGTAAAAACCCAAAATTCGGCACCGGGTTCCTCTATTCATATCGATCTAATATAGCTGCTAAGAAAATAACACCAGATTTCCGCTTCTTTAATGTCCTGCCTGCATTAAAACTATTATCCGGATAATTAAAGGAATTACCTGGAGGATAGATTTATATTTTTTTAAGTGTCAAAAAGTCCAGTGTCTTCTTTTTCTTGCACCTATGATTAACTCTGGAATCAAATCCTTTTGAAGGAAATGGGGGACAGTCCGTTGAATAGTAACTAACGTCTGATAAGGGGTCTGCTTCTGGCTCTTGTTGCTGATTGCGAATAAGCGTCAATCCAAAGTTGATGAAGCAAACAAGAGCGACCAGGTTCGAGGTGTTGATACAATTTTGGATTGAAATTATAATCTACGACGAACAATTCAATTCAATTTTACTTAGTACGGGAAGAAGCAGATAATCGACTCCACCTGTAACTCTTCCGCATCAATGAATTACAAGCTGGGATTCGGTCTATATAAGAAACATAAAGGTAAGGAGGGTGTGTCCGGCAGCGGTCGCTACCATTTCGTAATAAGGGCAATTTCAATGCGACTGTAACGGGGGAAGCTCTCTCCATCATATTCGCCCTGCCTGGTTGAATATTGTCCGGCAATATCCAGCTGAAAACGCTTAAATCCTAATCCGAAGCCGGTGGTTAAAATCGTGCCTTCCAGGCTTTCCCGAATATTTTGCATTGCGCCCCCTCTCACTGAGATCCAGTCAAAGGGCTGGTATTTGATGCCACCACCGATAAACTGCGAATAGTAGTCGGGAATAAGCGTTTCATTCTTTGTCAGGTCGGCATCAAATGCCAACGTTACCTTGTCGCCGATGAGATCATAAGCAACACCGCCGCGGACCTGTGGTTTCACTTCAAAAGTTATTCCCGAACTGGTGTCGAATGTCGGCGTATTGAGGTTTTTCGCCACGAGACCAAGGGAGAGTTTTGGCATTTTCTGTGGCTTGTAGAACAGTCCGAGGTCGATACTATAGCTCGTATCGTACTCTTTGGAATCCTCCAGTTTGTCGCTGATTTCACCCGATTCCGTATCTATTTCGACCTTTTCATCAATCGTATAACCGGGCATTACATTCAGTGCACCGCCAAGATTAATTGTTCCCCACCTGGTGGTAAACTGGTGCGCGTAGGCAAAGGGGATCTCGGTATAGGCAAGGCCTTTCAGTTGGACATACGTATTTCCCTCATCTAAGGCATAGACAAGTGAACTCTGCTCGTACTCGGAAAGATCACTGAGAACAAATTCACGGTCTTCCACGTTATATTTCAAATAGTTATAACCGGGAATTGACGTTTCAACAATAATGTCCAGGTGATTCTTGTCAACAACTGCGTAACCGGCTCCCTCTGAGACGCCGTAGAAACCAAATCCGAAGTTCCCCACTTGAATGCCGAGAGATGCACAGGACATCAACTCCAGTACGTTTGTGTCGGGTATGGAAAAAAGTGTGTTTTGAATGGTGACGACATCATTATGGAGATCCGCCGGCAGACCATCGAGAGGCAGCGCAGTAGGCAACTCGGCTTCGATATTATTCAAGGTTTCTTCGATATCAATATCTGCCAGAATATCTATGGGTTCGGCCAGATTAGCTTCCCGCAGACTTACTCCGGCCGAAAGTGATACCTCGACCCTGTTTTTATGCTCAGGAAGAAGGGCAGGATTGTAATAGGGAGCAAAACTTCCCCCTGCTACGGCCGTGCCTGCACCACCCATGGAAACTGAATCAAAACCGATAACGTGAAATTCGGCGGCAGGTGAAGGAGCCGATATTACGAGCATCATTACCAGAAGCAGGCAACCCAAGAGTTTTGAAAATATAATCGTTTTTTTTATATTAAATTCTATGGGTTGCATGGGATGATCACTCTATCGCCGCATCAGGTAAAATGCGAACTCCTTATCTCTATAATCAATGGCTTTTATAAATTCGGCACCTATAAAATCTTTATCGACCCTCTTGACGATCACTGTCTTCTCAACAAGCGATTTCTTATTGTCATCTAATATGAATCTTACCTTTAGAACATTGTCTGCTTTTACATTGACAGCATCCTGCGTTCTAAAACCGATGCCGGTTCTTGATATATTTCCTACCGTAATCGCGGAGGTGGTGTCGAAATCAAACGCCTGATCAATACTATCAGTGGCATTGGTATAAATTCCTTTAAGAGAGGCATTCTTGCGATAATGCTTCCTGTAATTGATTAAGACTTTATATTTATGAGCACAGGCATCACACTGAATCTCTACCCCATCGGCCTGATTGATCAACCTCGATGAAGAAGTGTTCATTTTTTTAAAAGCGCCGCACTGTGGACAGTGCATAAATGCTTCGTCCTTCCCGTTGGCATGCATGATTATTTGAATTTCCCGAGTTGTTTGTTCCATTTTCATGATCTCCCCAATTTCAGTTTAAACGTTCACGGAATAATTCAACTTCGGGAGCCTGGCGATCAGTATTTTCTGACCCATGGCTTTGCGTCCTATCCTCACGAATAGTTTGCCTTTATCGGTTTCTAAAAAACACTCATTAAGAAAATTTCTTCAAAACGAGCATCTTATGTAGAATAATGAGTAAAACTGTGGGAAATCGGTATGAAGGACGTCACAATATGAGGGTGAAATAGTCACAGTTTCATGGTCGCAGAGTATGGTATGTTGACTTAGTAGGGGAAGAAGGAGTGAGTCATGGAAGTTTTGTGTAATACGAAAATCCTGTCGTGGGAGGACCATCCCTCCGTCAAAAATGTATCCATAAAAAAAATGATTACGAGGGAAGAGTTTGGAGAGGAGAGTCCTTCGATAATCATGGTTAAGATTCCCGTTCATGCTGAGGTGCCGGAACACATCCATGAAGGAAGCGAGGATATCCTGTTTATACTTTCCGGAACAGGTACTATGTGGATAGATGAAATCGGAGACGTGACGCTTCAAAAAGGTGTCGTCGTTCGTGTGCCGCGTAACACGAAACACAGGATATTCGATGTATCGGCAGAGCTTCTGATATATGATGTTTTTTCTCCCGGCATAATGTAATTCTCGGAAGAAATGAGATAATAACAACTGCTTCATGAGTTTCCTGCCGGTTTGTGCTTTAATCCTCTTATCCATAATCCGTATTCCATTTTCCTTGATATTTTTCGTCTCAGGGTGTATTTTTTCAATTACTTCAACAAGGTATCGAGACTCTTTCAAAAATTTATAACGTTTCATCCACAGCCTGCCAAGGAGGGATCCGTGGAGTGATTACAAGACCCCGTTTCTCGAAAAAGAATGCGGGGGGTTTTTTGTTTTGGAGGCAAAATTGCCTTATTCATAAATGTTGTGCTAGAATTTATTTCTATAAAAGGCAAACTGGGAAAAATTGAGAAGAGGAACGATTCTATCCCCTTCTTCGAGGATTTAAATGCTGAAGGCAAAAAGGCCGTCGACCAGGGATATATAAAATTCTACTGAACAGCGAGCGCATCCCTGCTGCTTGCGGCGGGGTTAGCGAGCGAATAAAAAATAAATTTTTCCTTAACAGCTCCACTATGCCGGCACGTCGGCATTATAATTGGAAGTAACTTGCGCTTTCAGCAAATTTGTTCTTTTATTGCTTTGGCGCATCAGGCAATAAAGACCGACACGACTTTGATGCTCCGTGCTCGTTAAACAGCTTGGTCAGAAGGTCCAGTGGCTATAATAGTGGTGACAAAGTGCCCTTTTCGGGTATAGATCCCGTTTGAAAGTTTACAAATCGACCATACCTTCAGCCTGATGTGTCCTCGAAAAGCCATATTGGAGGACTTTATGAACAACACAAAAAAGAAGAAGCGCAAGAGTAAGCAGCATAACAGTTTATCGCAGCTTGAACAAAT
>JAVVFI010000371.1:0-5401 GCA_032250555.1 Sedimentisphaerales bacterium | reverse complement strand
ATTGGTGACCGCAGCATTGCATGAGCGTTGTTTGCCGTCTTGCAGCACCTGGCCTACGAAAGACCACAGAGTCAATCCTGTATTCCAAAGGTCGTTTTCCCCACAGCCAAAGAGGGCGTCACTATCAGCGAATATTTCCCTGACACGACCCGCAGACAGCACATTGCCGAATGGCAGAGAGTTATCCAAATAAGAAAGTTGATCAAACACTGAAAAACCTATATTGTCGTTTTTGGAGGATTGTAATAGACTCGTAACCATTGTAAACCTCTCTGGCTTAAATTAAGGCACCAAAGCCAGAGAGGTTACATATAACTTCGGCCAGAGAGGGCCTGAAACAACAACGTTCGGCCAAAATAGATCAAATGGCCGTGCGAGCGCTTACATTGTGCGCCAACGAAGAGAAAAACACAACAGTGCCATTAGCTCGACGGAGATTATTTTGTGCGTTCATTTTCACATCCTTTCTTCTGGTTCTTTACGAGTATTATTAGAGAAGATATTCCAGCTTCCCTTTAAGTATACGGTGGAAAAGAAATGTATCAATCCTTATTCTTTCGGGGATAACCGGAGCCAATTTCGTTGGACATTTCTTGCTTAATCTTAATAGTTAATGTAAAATGGATTGCGAATTAACACATAACATTGAGGAGTATGGATATGACAGATAGAACACATCTTTCGAGACGACAGTTTTTAAAAACCGGTTCGGTTGCTGCAGGTTGCGGCCTGCTGGGACAACTCCACAGTTGGGCCGACGCGGCCGGCAAACAAGAGCATCCGAACATCATTTGGCTGACCAGCGAAGATAACGGTATCTCCTGGGTGAGCTGCTACGGCGGAACGAATTGTAAGACACCAAACATCGACAAGCTCGCCGCGGAGGGATTTCGGTATTTACATTGCTTTGACAACGCTGCGGTCTGTGCCCCCACTCGCTCTACCTGGATCACCGGTATGTATGCGATTTCCAACGGAACCCAACCTATGCGCAGCAGGAACAATATCCCACATGACGTGATCAAGTACTATCCTGACATGTTAAAGAAGGCAGGTTATCACGTATCGAACTGGACCAAAACAGACTATAACATTGGCGGACGCCCGGACCGTGATTGCTGGGATGTTATTGACAGGAAGATTCGCTTCGGCTGGCGCAAACGTAAACCGGGCCAGCCTTTCTTCGCCGTAGTGAACTCGACAAGCAGTCATGAAAGCCGTGCGCACGGCGATGTAGAGAACACACAGAACGATCCGGATAAGATGAAGCTGCACTCCTACCATCCCGACCTGCCTGTCATCCGGAAAAACTACGCCAAATACGCCGACGCAGTGGAGAACATGGACAACGATATCAAGGAAACGCTGGATGCGTTAAAGGAAGATGGCCTTTACGAAGACACAATTATTATCTACTGCTCGGACCACGGCGGTGTGATGCCGCGGAGTAAGCGGTTCTTATATTCCAGTGGTACGCATTGCCCACTGATTGTTCGTATCCCGGAGAAATACAAAGATATCTGGCCCGCCAGAAAACCGGGGATGACCGTTGACCGTATCGTAAGTTTCGTTGACATGCCAAAGACATGGCTGAGTCTGGCCGGTGCAGAGATACCCGATACGTTCCAGGGCACTGTCTTCCTGGGCAAAGGAATTGAACCCGAGCCGCAATACCATCTGAGCTTCCGCGAGCGCGCCGACGAACGCTGTGATTTCGTTCGCATGATTCGCGACAAGCGGTTTGCCTATTATAAAAACTATATGCCGTATGCACCGGCCGGTCAGTACCTGCAGTACCTGTGGAGAGCTCAGGCCACCCCAGCGTGGGAAAAGTACCACAACGAAGGCAAGACGAATGAAATCACTGGAAGGTTCTTCAGGCCGCGTGTCTCAGAGGAGTTCTACGATACCGTTAAAGACTTTGACAATGTTCACAACCTTATAAATGATCCCAAATATCAGAGAAGAATCTCCCGTATGAAGCGGGCGATGCGAAAGAAACTGCTGGAACTGTACGATTCAGGGTTCCTGCCGGAATCAATGCGCGAGAGGCGGGCTAAAGAGCACAACCTGACAATTTACGAAATGGTTCGCAATCCAAGGCTCTATCCTCTGGAGTCATATTTGGATGCAGCCGACATGGCACTGGAACGCAACTCAGATAATCTGCCGAAGTTCATCAGGGGAATGTCCGATTCGGACAGCGGTATTCGCTACTGGGCAGTTGTGGGACTTCATCTGCTTGAAGACAAGGCGAATCCCGCGGTTCAGACACTCGAAAACGCTCTCGATGACAAGTCAGATGAGGTGAAAATGATGGCGGCCTGGACGCTTGTTAAGCTTGGCCGTAAAGAAACCGGGCTGAACTGCCTGCGAAACCTCTTAAACCATGGAACGACTGCCGAGCGTAAGCTCCTCAACGTGCTTGACTGGATGGGCACAGACGCCGTACCGCTCGTCAGGGAATACCTTCAATCCAATCCCAAGAAAGCGGAGAATATCCTGGCCAAGATAGCACAAGATTATGGGATTGAGATTCCGAAGTAGATAAAAATGAACAGGCCAAATTAGGGCTGTTATCTATATATTTTAATGTTTAATGTCACTGGGATTGTTCAGTCTGCGAGTCACAACCGCCCAAAAAACAATCTACGACATGGATATTGGAACTCTGGCTGGGACCCAATCCGAATACTAACCGGGGAGCAGCTAAATAATACGAAATGCTTCAATGTGACATGGCATAGATCACAACATTGATACCCATTGGGTACGATTTCCGCTCTGAAAACTGACGAAAGTATTCCTCGTTTTCGCCTTCACGTTCCCATCCGTCTCCCAGATCATTGTTGTGACAAAGCAGTGCCACCATGCGGCCGTCATCATCGAAGTAGGACCAGAAATGGGGGGACTCGTCCCCGCCCGAGTGACCGTGCTGGTATTCAAAGGAATAGCCCTCACGCCACGTTCGAATATCGACAACCTGCGGAAGCTCTTTCAAATCGTAAACCATGTGGAATATTCTATGATCAAGTGACAGTTCTTCAGGTTCCCGATCCGGAAAGACTCTGCGCATCTCGCTGAGGACGTTGGCCCATCCGTCCGGCGACCAGAAGTCGTCCATCATGACAAATCCTCCGTTCAGCAAATACCGTCGAAGTGCAACCTGCTCGGGACGACTTAGCGTTATCCGCTGCACACCGGCCATGTAGATAAACGGATAATTGGATAGTTCCGGATCGGTAAGCCGGAACACCTTGCAATCCGGGGCCACTCGCAGTGATGTCAATTGCCGGAGCCGGAACGAAAAGTTCATGTCACTATCGGGATAGTCATTGTTCCAACGGTCCCACCAGCCAAACGGGCCATCGGCATCGTACTGAATACGTACGAACGTAAAGACATCTTCTTTAAACTCAGGTTGAATTTCCCATCTCGGGAACTCACCGCGCGAGGGAATGCGTCGAGGCCGCCAGGGCTGTTGACGATATTGGTAAGTAGAGCGATTCCGTGTTCCGGCCTTTTGCTCATCCGGCTGTCGGTCACGATTTTGGGCGACAGCCAACGTCACAGCCAGGCAGGCAGTGACGCAAAGTAATACTGTCGTTCTAATTCGCACTGGTTTTAATTATTCCCCGACTACTGCTATCTATATGTCGTATCCGGAGTTAGTTATTTTATTACACCTCTTAAACTTTATCCGGAACAACATAAGGAATACGGTAAACACGTGTCAGCATTTTATCCGCTTCGGGATCATTGGCAAACTTTTCGTAATCACCCATAAATTTCAACATCCGGCCAAGACGATAAGAGATATTGGCCAGGTGAGGAAGTGTAGTTGAATAAAAGCCTTCTCTGATATCGCTGTGAAGGTCTCCGTTTTTACCAGAGCGTACCGCATCAATAAAATTGGCCCAATGATTACCGTCTCTGCCTCTTGAGCCTTCTTTTGAACCGGCAAAAGGTTTTCTTTCCCGTCCACGGAATGCTTTCCATGTAGATCCACCAATTTCGAGCCATCCTTCAGTACCGTAGAAAAGATTTCCGACTTCCTGACCCTGGCTTCCTTCATTATTGGTGTATCGGCCCCGGGTTTCAAACTCAAGCATTTTCCCATCCCGGTATTTAAATGTGGCAGTTTGCGTATTCGGAGTTTCCTGCGTAGTCTTATCACGGCCATAGGTTTCTACTGCGCCATACACCATCTTACCGGGAGTCCGGCTTCCCAATGGTTTTTCCTCCTGATCTAATCCGTAAATACCACCGGCTGAATATACTGAAACCGGGTGCTCGTTTTTATTCATTCCCCAACGGGCAAGATCGAGCTGGTGCGGCCCCGTGTTTCCGGTATCACCATTACCGGTATCCCAATACCAGTGCCAACGATAATGACTCCGTTTTTCGTTATAAGGGCGATAAGGAGCCGGTCCTAACCAACGGTCATAATGGAATGTGGCAGGCGGCTCACTGTCTTTGGCCATACCGTATGAATCGCGAGCTTTGAAGCAAAGGGCACGGGCCATGAAAACATCGCCGATACCGCCGTCATGCAGAAATTTCATCGCTTCTATCACATTGATAGACGAACGGTTATTTAATCCTACCTGAACTCTTAAATTATACTTACGGGCAGCCTCAACCATTTTCCGTCCTTCCCAAATATTATGAGAAGCCGGTTTTTCAACATATACATGTTTGCCCGCCTGACAAGCCCAGACAGTTGCAAGTGCATGCCAATGATTTGGTGTAACGATTGACACTGCGTGGATATCCTTGTCGTCTAATACTTTATGTAAATCCCATTCTGTCCGTGGCTTGACGCCGGTCATTTGAGTTACGATTTTAGCGGCCGGTTCAAACAGCAGTTCATCTACATCGCAGAGGGTTTTTACAACTACATTATGGCTGTTTTTAAGTCCACAATAACTTTTGATGTGAACTGTACCCTGATTACGGATACCAATAACCGCCAAATTGATGCGTTCATTGGAGCCTATGATTGAAGAATATGATTTAGCGCTGAATCCAATCCCCCCAATGGCAATTCCCGCTGTCCCCATTACGCCTTTCTTAATAAATTCTCTTCTTTTTATTAGTTCTCTCCTTTTTGCCATTTTATTACCCTCTCGGAATTAACTGTTTACTGTTAGGATATTTGATTTCCACTGACAACCGTGATTATACCACCCGAGTGGATATTAATTCAAGCAGGAAATGAGCTGTCTCAGACAAGAATCTATATAAAAGCAAAAGCGTTTTCTTCAACAGCATTACCGGTACTCGATCAGGATGTCACCAGAAGCCCGGAGCTTGCGTTATCACGGCAATTTTGGTATTCTGTATGGAGGCTGGCGTTATGTCGCGGCAGCAGCCGTGTGTTAGACATGCATTATACGGT
>JAVVFI010000370.1:0-5411 GCA_032250555.1 Sedimentisphaerales bacterium | reverse complement strand
ATCCATTGAATCTTTCCGCCTCTTTCGTTCCAGTATTTTTCGAGCACTCTGACGCCGCCTGCAAGGATAGTATTTATACCGTTCTCTTCGTACATTTGAAGCGTCTGAAGAATCTTTTCATTGGTGCTGTAGGCCTTGAATAATTCGGAGATATATTTTAAGTCTCTGCTGTGCGACCAGCCGCTGAAGGGATTGCCCCCGGCGATTAACCTGCTGAATTTAACATTACCAATCCTGCCCATTGGCAACTTATTGTCCGAAATACTTAAGGCTGACACAACTGCTTCTTTGGCTGATAGCTCTTTTGCTTTAGGACTTAAACCGAACGAAGCACCGGCGGACGCAATAAAGGATTTTTTCAGAAAACCGCGGCGGTTTATACTTTCTGACATACTTCACCTCTCTTACTTATTTTGTCATAGAGAAACTCGCAACCGTATTCAAGACACTACCCCCCCCTACTGTCGATTTTAATTTTGCAGTTCAGCAATTGCCTCTTCAACTGTTACGTTGTTGTGTACCATTTTGCTCAGGGCCTGTACCATTTTGTCCGGGGTTTTATGTTGGAAGGCGTTTCGACCTATCGAGACGCCCGCGGCACCGGCCGCCAGAGCGCCTTCAACCATCTTGAAAATTTCCTTGTCGCTGTTCATTTTGGCTCCCCCTGCTATTACCACCGGAACGGGACAGCCATTGACTACTTCCTTAAAACTTTCAACACTACCGGTATAGACCACCTTAACGATATCAGCGCCGAGTTCGGCCCCTACTCGAGCAGCGTGCTTTACATTATTTACGTCGTATTCGTTTTTGATTTTTGGTCCGCGGGAGTACATCATTGCGACCAGCGGCATCTGCCAGAACATGCAGCGTTCGCTGATGTGTCCCAGCTGCCGCAGCATTTCTTTATCAGTCTCGGCACCAAGATTGATATGGATGGAAATGGCGTCGGCGCCAAGCTTGATTGCCTCTTCTACGGTACAAACCAGCTCCTTTGCATTCGGGTCAGGGCTAAGTGATGTTCCACCTGAAAGATGAATAATCAGTCCGACATCTTTGCCTGCACCTCTGTGGCCTGCGCGGACGACTCCTTTGTGCATCAGGATGGCGTTGGCACCGCCGGCTACTACGCCGCTGATGGCTTTCCGCATGTCCGCAAGCCCATCAATCGGACCTACGGTAACTCCGTGATCCATCGGTATAATTACGCTCCTGTTGGAATTACGGTCGATGATTCTTTCGAGTCTAATCTTTTTGCCTATCATTATAAAATCTCCATATTATTGACTTGCTGTAAAATTTACCCCAAGTAAATAAAAAGGCAAGGAAAAAAATTAATGCCGGTTTTGATTTTCCGGAAGGTTTTTACTGGGCAGCAATTTAATATTTGTTTTATGCTCTTGATTTAGTCAAGGCCTTCGAGCCAGTGTTGAGTAAAGATTTCGAGGTCCCTAAAATCAACGGTACCGGACTGGTTGATATCTGCTCCCTGGCAATTACCATTTGAAGGACTGCAGTTGTCTATGCCCCATTGGCTGGCGAAAAGTGCAAAATCGACAAAATTAACACCATCGGGGCAGTCGAGGTCCCCAGCGGGAATTAGTGACAGCAAAGCTGGATAGCCCATATCCTCACAGATTGTCCACATGGCCCAGAAATCCCAGCCGTCGGATAAAAATGTGTTCATCTTTTTCATCTGAGTGGTCGACTTGCCTGTTCCGCCGGCACTGGTTTGCTGGCCGCTTGCCTGTGTGTCCCAGTAAGAGCGTGACACATTTCCCAGTACTCTGATGAATCCCGTAAGGCCGCCGACATCCTGCCTGCCTACAACACTGCCTGATGAGTAACACTTGTAAACTCTGCCTTGTTCTACCTGTCCTACGAGCCCGCCCACATATCTGTCTCCCTCAACCGCGCCGGCGGCATAGCAGTTCATAACTTCGCTGGATTCGTTGGTAGTTTTGCCCACCAGCCCGCCGACATTTCTATATCCGATTACATCAGCCCTTGAGTAGCACTGTTTGACGGTCCCGTCGTTTGTTAACCCGGCTAATCCGCCGATGTATGAATCACCCGATACGCTGCCTGATGACCAGCATAGAGTAACTCTGCCGGTGTTTAAGCCAATCAGGCCCCCAATGTTGTTGCTGCCTGATACCACGACTCCTTTGGCATAGCAGTTTGTGATAATGCCATGTTCCAGGAAGCCTATTAGTGCGCCGACATTTCTTCCCTGTGATACTATATTGGGTTTGACTAATCCTAAGTTGCTGATTTCACCGCCGACTGTACCGAAAAGCCCAGTATTATCACCCCCTGCTGAAGAGATACTGAGATTGGAAATTGTACAGTTGTTTCCATCAAAAATACCATTGAACGTCTCAATCATATTGAAATCTGTTCCGGTTATATCGTTCATATTTATATTGGCCATAAGCTTAAACTGCTTGTTCCAGTCGCCGGAGTGTGTGCCAATTTCATTCATCTGTTCAGCTGTATATATCAAATATGGATCGCTGGCGGTTCCCGTACCCCCCTCGTATTTTGCCTGTACCGGCACGACAAACAGGCAGACACCAATATATAAAAGAAGGAGTTGTGTTACATTGATTCTCTTATAGGGCACTGACTGTAAAAAAATTGTACTCATACTGCCCATATTTGCCCTCCTTCGAAAAAGCAAAGGAATAATCCATATAACTTCACTATATAAAGATACCATTTATGACTGCTCCGGTCAAGCTTTTTTTCAGTTCGTATTATGGCTAAGATCATACCTCAGTAGCTATATGAAGCAGCAAGTATTATTGCTCATCAAACATCTAAGGTTGATGAGCCTTTAGGCAGATCAAAACAAACCGTAACATCTCTACCATCTGCGTGCCAGGTCTGGCTTTGCAATTGCAGAGGCCTATTGACCCGACGTAGTTGAATGGGCTGTCTGTTGGCCATCAGCTTTGGAGGCGTCGTCGAGTTTGTTCTGGTACGAACAGTAAACCGCGTTGTTGCGAACGGGGCATTGAAAGTAATACGGCCGCCCTGCTTTTCGATTTTTGTAAGCTCCTTAGCGGCCCAATATCGGGCAATCTCACTCTGCTTCATCCAGAGCAGATTGTCATACCGGGAGTGGATTCTCTTGACGACTTCTTTGAAGATATTAAAACCGATTTCTTCGCCGTTGAAATATTGACCGGGCCAATGGCAGACGAGTATTGCCGGCTCCCCTTTATCGATGACCTGCGGCAGCCGGCCGCCTTTGAGGTCTTCGGTAATGCATTTATCGGCCGAGCCGGGATTTAGGCCGTCCCAGCCGCCGAACCAGTCGCCTGTGCAGCCGATAATGGAAACAACGCATTTCGGGTTATCGCCGTCAAGACCGGATGCATATTGAACAAGAGGAGCAACACTGCGTTCGTCTGTGAAGAGGTCACGGAAGTAGTGTGGAATCTCGGCATTGAATACGTCACGGCATGACTGGAGCGTTGCCTTGGCGAGATTGTCGCGGTTCTGGCTGCCGAAACCACCGGGTGTCGTGATTCCTTCGCACGGCAGCCCGACGTTTTTGAGGATTTTCAGTGCATAGGCCATATAGTCCGCCAATTGGTCGGCCGATTTATCCTGGCTCCACCCGGCGTTCTCAATATAGTAGCCGGTATGCTCTGGATATGGCCTTCCAGTCTTAGTGTTGATTACCCATGTGTGGCTTATCATCTCCGGGTGGATATCCCAGTCTGGTAACATTAATTCGCGAACGAGTTTGAGACTGTCATCCAGTTCTTTTTGTGACCAGCCGGGAAGGCAGCGATCGAGCCAGCCGACACAGGCCGGGTATGGGACTATACTGTATTTGCCCTTAACGTTGTGCTCATGGCACCACTGACCGAATTTACGCACGAATGAATCGGGTATCTCTCGCGGCAATTTCCGCCAGTCCTGCTTATATCGTTCGGGCCAGGCCGTCGCAAAGTGCGGTATGCCGAAATGAGCCATATTCACGAGGCAGGTAGAATCGTCGATAATGAAACTGAGCGGTACGCGGTTCTGCGGATTTAGTACAGTGACTGCGGCGTCTTGTGTCGGCCGCTCGCCCTTATCCTGGGCTATGGCCGGCCTGCTGCGCATAATAGAAGCGGCACCTGCGGTCGCCATAGCTGTTATCTTCATGAAGGTACGTCGGTTTATTTGATTTGGAAAATCCATATCATGTCCTCCCTTGGAAATTTATTTAATGGTCAGTATTTTCATTTTATACTAACAGAACTAACACCAAAAACAATTGTTATTTACCGATGCAGTAGAGATTTTGAGCAGTACGGATAAACAGTCGGCTATTAGCAACAGCTATCGAAGACTGAATTGGCGGCTCATTTATCTTTGTCTGGTAAATAATTTTGAACTCATCACCGCCTGCGGCGAGCACTACGATTTCGCCTGTCTCGTTGATGCAGTAGAGCTTCTCGTCTGCACCGGTGAGTGAGGCACGCCAGGGGCCGCGCCCGCCGATTGTGCCCTGCCAGATTTCCCGCCCCGTTTTCGGTTCAAGGCAAGTCACTACTTTTCCTTGCTTGATACCGTTCAGGATATACAGGCGGTTCAGATAATAAAGGGGGGTACTGGCATCGGGAGATGGGCCATTATAATTCCAGATGATATGTGCTTTGGATTGATTATTCAGGCTTGGAGGTTGAAGGGCAAAAACACCACCGTGTTTGTGTCGAGTGCCGAAAATAAGGCCGTTGCCGGTCACAAGAGAAGGGATGATACGCGTATCGCGGACTTTATTCGTATGATATTCAAAACGCCATAATTCTTTACCTGTATTGGGATCGTGCGCAGTTACGAAGTCGGCGCCGGTATTGAGAATTTCTGTGTGTCCGTTACGGATGAAGGGAATTGGAGTGCTGTAGGTTTCCATGCCTTCGTCAAATGCGTTGGTTTTACGCTGCTGTTTGAAGATGTTTTTACCGGTTTGTGGGTTGATGGACATCAGAAATGAATCGAGAGGCGTATCACTCCATGGTTCGCGGTAAGGCTTGTTACGACGAACTACGAGAATAAAGAGTTTGTTTTTATACAAGAATGGGCTGGAACTATATCCGAACTGCAATGCCAGGTTGCCGTATTCTTCTTCGATGTTTCGTTTCCATAATTTGTTACCTTCATAATCGAAACCAACCAGTTGGCCGCTGCCGTAAAGGAAAAAGACATATTTGCCATCTGTGACTGGAGAAGGCGATGCCGCATTGTTTCGAGGAAATCGACGGGTATCCGAGCCGATGTGTTTTTTCCATAGTTGGCTGCCGTTGTTGATGTCGAAGCACATGGCGACAAAATCGGGTTCTCCTCTGACAGTTGAACTGACGAAAATCCGGGATTTGCAGATGACGGGAGTTGCACCGCTGGGGCCGGGA
>JAVVFI010000036.1:0-20618 GCA_032250555.1 Sedimentisphaerales bacterium | reverse complement strand
CCATCACATAGGATTCTGGCAATGCGGAGAGGGTCGAAGGAAGGATTTCTAAGGTTGCATGTTATAGCTCCTGAAGAACAAGCCCTGCGGATACTTGAAGAGTTGTTTGTCAAAAGTCAATCGGCCTCTTCCTCGCAGGTCAAAGAAGCAGTTTTTGACAGCAACAAAAGGCTTCTATCTCCATCGATGGAAACGGAGATTCTCGGCGAAACAAAACACAGAGCCGACAAGCAAGCCATAGGAGTCTTCGCAGAGAATTTACGACAATTGTTACTTGCTCCACCCTTAGGCCAGAAAAATGTCATGGCAATCGATCCTGGATTTCGCACAGGATGCAAGGTTGTTTGCCTTGACCGGCAGGGTCAGCTTGAGTATTTCGACGTTATTTATCCTCATCAAAGCAACAAACTGGCAACGTCAGAAGTGTCGAAAATAATCTCCTTGTGTGAAAAGTTTAATATTGAGGTAATTGCTATAGGCAACGGTACAGCAAGCCGTGAGACCGAAGCTTTTATCAGGAACATTAAGTTTTTTAAAGATATTGCTGTAGTAATGGTGAACGAAAGCGGCGCCTCGGTGTATTCAGCATCTGAGGCGGCCCGCGAAGAATTTCCCAATGAGGATGTGACAGTCCGTGGTGCAGTGTCAATTGGACGCAGGCTAATGGATCCTCTTGCTGAACTCGTAAAGATCGATCCGAAATCAATCGGAGTCGGTCAATATCAGCACGATGTGGATCAGTCTCTACTAAAACAAAGCCTCGATGATGTCGTCATAAGTTGCGTGAACAGCATCGGGGTCGAGGTAAATACGGCCAGCAAGCAGCTATTGACATATGTTTCCGGGCTTGGACCACAACTTGCTCAAAACATCGTTGATTACAGGAATGAAAACGGTCCTTTCGAATCGCGACAAAAGCTGAAAAAGGTCCCTCGCCTTGGAGCAAAGGCTTTTGAACAGGCAGCGGGTTTTCTGAGAATAAGGGACGCCATAAGTCCGCTTGATTCAAGCGCTGTACACCCTGAAAGTTATCATGTTGTTGATGCAATGGCCACGAACGTTGGTTGCACAGTTGCGGATATGATGAAAGATGAATCGCTCCGAGTGAAAGTCCGTTTGCAGGACTACGTCAGCGATACTGTCGGCCTCCCTACACTGAGTGATATTATGCAAGAATTAGCTAAGCTGTACAGAGATCCCCGCAAGCAGTTTGAGATATTCAGCTTCGCAGAAGGTATTAATAAAATCGAAGACCTAGAAGCCGGCATAAGCTTACCGGGAATTGTCACCAATGTTACCGCCTTTGGAGCGTTTGTAGATATTGGGGTGCATCAAGACGGGCTCGTGCACATTAGTCAGTTGGCAGACCGTTATGTTAAGGACCCCGCAGACATAGTGCGAGTAGGCCAAAAGGTAACAGTTACTGTTCTCGACATAAACCTGCCCAAGAAACGCATCAGCCTCTCAATGAAAGAGGGCTCGAGAGCTGAGCGCACTACAGAACAAAAAAAGAGCGATCCTCGGGATCAGAAAAAGCGCTAATTGTGCTTATATAGTATCAACGCCATACTATCCTCCTTATGCGACTTCAGGAAGTTCATCCCAGCGGCTCGTATATCGATTAGACCGTCTTTTGAATTTAACCTTCCACGCCTGACCTAAACCTTCGGCGGCCAAATGCAACGGACCGTTTAACCTGTTATTTATGGCATCTACCGCCTGCATCAGCCTTTGGGCCTTCAATCTGTCAACATTATCAAACAGACCCTTTTGAACCTGGTTTTCGAGCACAAGGCCGTTGAGTATAATCCCGCATTTCTTGAATGCACAGTCCTCACGATATAACCTCTCGATGCATCGGCAGGCACTGCGAACCAACTCTATCGTATTGCTGGTAGCAACAGCAAACTCAACAGTATGAGAATTGAAATATCTATGCTCTATAAAACGGCTGGTCGTAACATAAACCGTCATTACACCTGCAGCTAAACCATGGCCTCTTAACTTCTCCCCTGCCCTTGACGCGTAACTTGCTATGGCTTCTTTTAATTCTTCGACGGATTTTACCGGCTTGCCAAACATGCGTGATACGGTAATCGATTTTTTAACAGGAGGATTTTGCTCCAACGGATAACAACTAATGCCACGTAACTCATAAACGGTTCTCACCCCTACAACTCCAAATTTCTGCCTAATCCATCCAATATCCGCATTACTCAGGGCCAGGGCAGTTTTGATACCTGCGCGTTTCAATTTAATGGCGGTTCTTATTCCCACCGTCCAGACTTTCTCCACCGGAATTCCAGCCAGAACCCTGTCCAGGCAAGAAGAATCTGTCAAATCCAACACCCCATCGGATTTTTTGGCGATTCTATTGGCTATTTTGGTCAGTGTTTTGGTTCGGGCGATACCTACAGTTACCGGCATGCCTGTCCATTGCTTGACAGTTCGCCGTATTTTTCTGCCATAATCCGTCAAAGAGCAGTTAAAACCATCAAGGTGCAAAAAAGCTTCGTCAATTGAATATATCTCTATATCAGGGGTAAAGGCAGAGAGAGTTTCCATAACACGAGATGACATATCTGCATAAAGAGTATAGTTCGATGAAAAGACCTCGACATTATTTTTCCTCAGACTCTCTTCAACTTCAAAGGCTGGAACACCCATACCTATACACAATGCCTTTGCTTCATTTGAGCGGGCCACAACACAGCCGTCATTGTTTGATAATACCACTATCGCCCTGCCTTCCAACTTCGGATTAAATACCCGCTCGCAGGAGGCATAGAAGTTATTACAGTCAACCAAGGCAAATATCTCTTTCATAATGCGTGTACCACGTTGGTTACTACCCCCCAGACCTGAAAGTCGGTGTCTTCTGTGATTTGCCGGACAGAGTAGTTTTCATTTTCCGGCTCCAAAGTTATTTTCTTTTTTCGTATTCTGATTCTTTTGACGGTCAGTTCGCCATCTATGACCGCAATCACAACGCTTTTATCTCTTGGTTCAAGACTGCGGTCAACTACCAGAAGATCGCCCGAATAAATCCCGGCTCCCATCATAGAATAGCCGGTGACCCTTATGAAAAATGTCGCCGCCGGATTTTTAATCAAATACCGGTTTAAGTCGAGCTTGTCCTCCTCATAGTCAGCGGCCGGTGACGGGAATCCCGCCGGCACCATCGCCTCAAAAAAAGATTGTCGATACTTAGTCGACAAGTCCGGCATACAGATTGCTTCTTTTTGAGTTTTCATATCCTGATTAAAAAAACTGCTTATTTAAGGCTATTCTTCCCAGATTTGGATAAGCTCTTAAAAGCCCTTCGGGAACATCTTGTTTCTGGCCGCTGATCAGGACCTTTAGCTCAAGTGCATTGGCAAGCTCAGCGCCTCGATAATGATTATTTGTAATAACAGTAAGCGTTTTAAAAGCTTTGGCTAACTCATCAATCCTCTGTTTTATTTGAGTAAGCTCGTCCTCATTGTAATAATAATCGTAAGTTTCATCTCTGCCTGCCTTGCTGAACCATTTTTTTACATTCCTGCCGTGCATCCTGAAATAACCATTCTTTCCTACCGTACACTGCTGCATATCAAACGAGTTCCATGTTGTTGGATAATCAATATTGCAAACCGAAACTCCGAGCCCTTCTAAGAATTTCAACGCATCCGGTATTTGCCACGATTTGTGTCTCACCTCCACAACCAGATTAAACGCCTCAGAAAAATTTCCTACTATCTCAGTTAAATGCTGTCGATTCCGGATGGTATCATCGAAGTCATATCTGAATTGGACCAGTAAATGCTTTAGCTTGCCTGCTTCGAGAAAAGATTCAAAACCTCTATGGAAATGCTTTACGATTTCCGCATCTATCCTGCCTTCATGAGTAAAACTTCGGTGCAGTTTTGCTGTAAAGAAAAAATCCGGACGTTTTGAGGTCTTTTCCAGCCATGATTTTGTAGTTTTCTCAAATGGCGGCCGGTAAAAAGTGCTGTTAATCTCCAAGCAATCCACAAACCTACTTATATACTCAAGCTGGTCAATCTTCGAATTCGTATATACTATCCCCTTCCAGTCAGGATATGACCAACCCGCTACGCCTATGTAAACACGACCAGCCATTTTGTCCCTTTTTACAACATCCTAAAGCAGCCTGTTACCTTACCAATTATACGAACATTTTTCTCACCCCGTCTTATGTATTTAGTTTTATACCCCGCCGCTTTGTTGGCCGGTTCCAGTGCTATCCGGTTTCGCTGGATATATATCCTTTTAATGGTAGCCTCATCATCCACCAATACCACGCCGATTTGGCCATTTTCGATTTTTTGACAGGGTTGTACCACTATATTATCACCATCCATAATACCTTCATCAACCATACTATCACCGACAACCTTAAGAACAAATCTATCCATAGACCGGCCAAACAAATCCGTCAGCTCAACATACCCTTCGATATTTTCCTCAGCTAATATTGGCTCTCCTGCCGCGACTCTACCTACAACCGGAATGCCGTCGGTTTGCCTTTTCTTTTCGAGATATTTTTTTGAGAGTCTAACTCCGCGATGGCCGCCCAGATTTACTAAGTATCCCTTGTTCCTGAGATAATTGATAAGCTGATAAGCTGCATTTTGAGCAAGAGAAAAGTGTTCAGCCACTTCCCTTTGACTCGGCGGCTTATTATCCTTTAGCTGCTTCTCGATAAACCTTAACACTTTTAGCTGCTTTTCTGTCAGCGGTTCCATAATTGCTCTTCTTAAATAAACTTATCGCAATATATGGTTATTTGACCATATAAGCAAGAAAAAAAATATAAATCGAAAGAAAATTTTCAGATAACAAAAGCTGCATCAATTCGAAGCCAGCTTATAACCGGATTTTATAATTTTGCTCTTTAAGACCAGTATTCCTGTTGCCAGTTGTGGATCGGCATCTATTGTTTCCCGGCTTGAAAACCTTTGAACATTAGGAGCATTGTTAAGGCCGCCTTTTACTGCCAACTCATTCGCCCTCTGCATTTTGGCCACCTTCTTAAGCTCATCGCTTCGTACTTTTACATTAACATCCGGCAAGACTCCCCAATTTCCACAGCTTAGCTTTGTATCCGTGTCTCGGTTCTTTATCTTTTGTCCTGATGGCAAATAATAATACGCTGTCGTGTATTTTAATTTCGCCCCCCCGCCGATATGGCTTACTATTGACTGCACACTGCTCTTGCCATAGCTTCTTTCGCCGACAATGGTTGCCCTGTTATGCTTTGGTTCCTGCAAGACTCCTGACAGTATTTCCGCAGAACTCGCTGTATAACGGTCTATAAGTACAACAAGCGGACAGTCAGGATGTGTTTTTTCCATGTTTGCTGATACATAATTCGGCATTCCACATCGTGGTTGTATCCTCGCAATTAATCCCTCTTTAATAAACATGTCTGCTATTTCGATTGCACCATTCAAAAGCCCTCCTGGATTGGAACGCAGATCCAGAACTAAACCCCTTAATCCCTGTTTCTCAAGCTGTATAAGTGCTCTCTCGAAATCGCCAACTGTCTTTGAGTCAAAGCAGCTAATGCGAATGTAGCCAATTTTATTGTAGGCATCAATCATATATAGCCATTGACCGGTTTCGCTTCTTTGCCAACCGCGGATTGAAGGAACAATGATGCTTGTTCTGTGCATGGTAATATCCCTGGTTTCATCTTCACCTTCATGCCTAACCGTCAGAGTCACTTTTGTACCTTCGGGACCGGCAATACTCTGAGCCACGCAATTCGAAGACATTCTATCCATCCCAACACCATCTACAGCTACAATCACATCACCAGCCTCAAGACCCGAGTGGTATGCCGGTGTATCAGGCAATACGCTCAACACCTTCGGAGATTCATCTTCTTTCGAAAACCTTATGCCAATACCTGTAAACTGATTGGTCAACGCTTTTTCAAATTGCTTTGCCTGACTTGGCCAGTAGATAACCGTGTAAGGGTCAAGTGAAGACAAAGCTCCCTTTGCAAACTGCACAACCAGTAAAGCCGGCGGCAATCCCATGCCTCCAAGCTGAGATTCATTCATTGCTAAAACTCGCTCAAAAACATCTACAAATCTATCCTTAGTTATAGATACGTGTAAATCGTTTAATTCACTCAACATAGCCATTAGAGCTGCCGTAAAAGCATTACATCGTATATCCTCAATCTTATTTTTCGTCTCGATATACGGATTACTTATTACTTCCGTTAATGATTTACAGCGATTGATACCTTTGATTGCCATATTGCGATAATCAATAATTTTAACGTAACTTGAATCCAGAAAATCAACGGCATTAATGAACATTTGTTTCTCTATACCTTCATAACGCTCCAGGCAAGTCTCACATGGACTGTCTTGCAAAAACGCTGCAATATCAGCCTTCTCCTGAAGCAATTTTGCATAGGCCGAGTACTTATCATCGTCTTCGTACATCAACTCCAACTTACTATAACATATTGCGTATGCATCGAGCCATCTACCTTGTGATTCATATTCGGCGGCTAAGCGCTTGGCATGCCGGACGGTTTGTTTCACAAAAGGGTCATTAAGCAAGGCTTGTCCCTGTTCCTTGCTGGAATACTCTAAAACCTTAAAGGCAACAGTAAAAACTTTACCAATGTCATCAATGTCTTTTGGAAAGCCTTTCTCACGAAGCTTACCAAGTTCACCTATTTGCTCTTGATAAGCAATATCTTGAAAAGCATTTCGCCGGGCCTGTATGGTCATATATTCATCGATAATTGTTCCAAGTTGTTTGATATCGATGCTCTGAACATTAATCGATTGGCGAACAATCTTTTGAGCACTCTCGAAATCACCTCTCGATATTTTATCACAGGCCAAGTCAAGCGCTTCAACTTTTGACATCTGGCCGGCAACTACGTTGTTGTATCCACATAAAACCGCAAAGAACACAATCAACATTGGCCAGAAGACAATCAGCCTATAATGTTTGCCGTGATCAGAAACCGACATAAGAAACCCGCCTCTCAGTTGAATGATTAAGTATTACTCCTTATAAAACTATCGGCAAACTCAAACTCCGAGAATAGAGCTTTTTATACTGAAAGCCAAGCAAAGGTATTAAAGCCTTAAATCATGGAAATTGGTGGGAGGTTTATATTCTATTTCACTGGAACAACAAAGCAAAGTCCGAGAATACAACCAGGGAAGGTGAGACTGATGCTTCAAACTTTCGAGTGTTTTATTGCCAAAAAATACTCCAAAGTAATTTGTCGTTATCATAAACGATTATTATGCTTTACATAGCTAATAAAGCTACAGTTCTTCTTAATTAACGATAAGATTATAGGGCGAAAATTGAGACATATTATAATGACATACAGAAATGAAAAAAATCACATAACTCACTATAATAATCATAAAAATATAATTGTTTCAATTACCTTTATATTCCTGTTTATTGAGAGTATAGCCTGGGGACAACCACTGCAGTTGCAGGCCAAAAAAGACCTTTCATGCAAAACACTCAGAGCAATGGCAAGAGTGTATATGGCTTATGGAGAATACACAAAAGCACAGCCATTGGCAGAGCAGGCACTTGCTTTGGCGAAAAGCAAAGGTGAATCAGATTCTGAACTTTCTATGTGTATGATTGACTTAGGAACACTTTATAAAAGCCAGGACAAACTGCTTGATGCAGAAATAATGTGCGAACAGGGCCTGAAACTACAGAAAAAAGTCCTTTATGAAAGCCATCCCTATGTGGCCTACACCTTAAGAACTTTATGCTCTATCTATACAGAACAGGGCAACTATATCAAAGCTACAAACACCATGGAACAAGCAATGGCTATTATGCTCGAAAGTCACACTGAAGATGATAAGGCATTGGCTCCATTCTGGGTAGATATTGCAGCCATTTTCGTTGCAAAGGGTGATTATAAGGAAGCCGAAAGTTATTATAACAAAGCCATGGCGTTTATAAATATTAGCTACGGACCAGACCACCTTTACACAGCAAATGTTCTTGGTAGTGTAGCAAAACTATATACTCTCCAGGGGAGGTACGACGAAGCCGAAGATTTGATTGATCGTACGATAGCAAAACAGGAAAGTATCTACGGACCGGAACACCACCTTGTAGCTCCGAGTTGGTTGACCAAGGCAAGAATCTGTCATGCGAAGCGAAACTACGTCAATTCAGAAAAACTGTTTGAAAAGGCACTGAATTCTGTGAGAAAATCAGGTAATATGGCCTTATTCACAAAGCTCGAACAACGCGTAGAAGATATCCGAGCTAATAGACAGACCATATCCAGGCCGGTAGCAATAGCTGTAGATAATAAAAACCTTAAAACAACAAGATAAATCTTAAATAATAAGCATACCCTCCTAATGGGCAGATTTATTTAACTCGGTAATAAATAATCTGCCAATTCATCCGCTTTATTAATTACAACTTTCACTGCTTTCCAAAATCCATTCAACAAATGTAGTCATTTTGATGTTTTCAAAGAGCTCTTTGCTGTATTTTTCGATTGATTGACTTAACTACTTTGCATATAATTAATCATATATTAAGCTCGAGCTAATAAAGCTGTAAGTCACTTCTTACAGATCAACCCGGATGGGGAAGATAAATGGGCTTTTCGAGAAACTTCAAACCATCCGTAGTGGAGTGGATGATTTTGGACGGATATTTCCGTTAAGACATAAAGTGGCAGAAAACACAACGAACAGGCATATAATAAAATGCGCCAATTAACAACAATGAAAGTAAAATACATCAGCTTCAAAAACATGTCTTTTCAAAGCTTTAGTCTTACTTTTTGTATTACAGCAATCATTTCTACTGTAATATTCACTACCAGAATAGCAGATGCAAAGGGACAATCATCTTCTTCACCTGATTATAATGAGGCTGTACGATGCATACGCAATTTTAATTTTGAATCCCTTCGCCTGGCCATTGAAGACCTTACGGAAACATTTGAGCAAAAGTACCCGAAAGGCCAATATTATTTGGAATCTCTTGATAATCTGGAAAAATCATGTGATTTCATCCTCGACTCTTTAAATCGTGGTGACAATCCAGTCGGAACAGATGTGCTGAAACTCGCACACGACCTTAAGAAGTTGCAGTCTGTAACACTTCTTTCTAATCCACTTCTCGATTTCGAGAAACTACTGCTGCTCAAACGTAAACGCGGCCAACTCGGTCTGCCTGTTAACCACAAGTGCAATACGGGCATTGAGAGAACCGGTTATGATAATGAGATCGCGGTGCTCGCGCCTATACATACCGACGGAATATTACAAACACTTTTTCGGCCATCCGGTGGTCAATTCGTCGGTGAAATAGACCTTAACTTCGATGCCCAGAAACTGCTTTTTACGATGCCCAAGGGCAAAAGCTGGCAAATATTCGAGATTAAAACTGATGGCAGTGGTCTTAGGCAAGTCTCGCGAGGACAGTACGAGGAAGATATAGATAACTTTGACGGATGTTATCTACCTGATGGACGTATCGTCTTTTCCTCGACTGCTTCATACACTGGCGTACCCTGCTGGCACGGCAAAGAGCGGGCATGCAGTATATACCTTATGGATGCCGATGGGGGCAACATGCGGCAGTTGTGTTTCGATCAGGATCTCGACCTTCACACCGCTGTACTACCAACAGGACAAGTGATATTCAGTCGTTGGGACTACACAGGACCTATGCATATCTATCTACGTCCCTTAATGGTGATGAATCCCGACGGCACCGGCCAGAGGGCGGTTTATGGAAGCAATTCATATTGGCCGAACGCACTTTACTATCCAAGAGGAATACCAGGTTCACCAAACAAAATTGTGGCTGTTATTGCAGGCTATCACGGAGTACCGCGCATGGGTGAATTGGGAATATTTGATATTACCAAGGGCTGGCATCAGGCCGATGGTATTGTCCAGCGAATTCTCGACCGTGGCAAGCCGGTCAAGACGATCATTCGCGATAATCTCGTAAATAAATCCTGGCCAAAGTTCCTTCATCCGTATCCACTCAGTGAAAAATATTTCCTCGTTGCGTCTCAGTTAAATCGCAAATCTCCATGGGGAATATATATAGTGGATGTATTCGACAACATGCTGCCAATTCATGTGCTGCCTAAGTATGACCTTTTCGAACCGATCCCACTAATCAAGACACCTCGCCCGCCAGCAATCCCGGATAGAGTGGATCTTAAACGACAGGATGCTGTTGTCTATCTTCACGACGTCTATGCCGGGCCGGGACTGGCCGGTGTACATCGAGGCACCGTGAAAAAGTTACGAATTGTGGCCTACCACTTTGGCTACCCGGGAATGGCAGGGCCGGATAAAATAGGTTGCGGAGGACCCTGGGAAGTAATGCGAATCATTGGTACCGTGCCCATTCATGAAGATGGCTCAGCAATGTTCAGTGTTCCAGCCAATACACCGCTTGCGGTTCAGGCGCTGGATGAGCAGGGCAAGGCCGTGCAACTGATGCGGAGTTGGTTCACAGCAATGCCCGGCGAGACCGTTTCTTGTGTTGGTTGTCACGAACAACCGAAGCAAATCCCCATAACCCACAACAAACTTGCCGCTGGACGTCCGCCGGTTGAAATTGAACCATGGTATGGTCCGCCGAGAGGCCTTGATTTTGAAAGGGACGTTCAGCCTGTACTGGACAAATATTGTGTCGCCTGCCACAACGGAAGAGAACGTCCTGATAAAAAGAACATCGCCGACCTGCGATCGGAGCGTTTTATTAAAAACTATAGCGGACGAGAACTAACGAAACTGGGGGCAACTCGACTGCACCCGACTGTAGTAAAAGCACTCGGAGGAACAAAGGTCCGCTACACACCGGCCTATGAAGCACTGATACCTTATATTCGCAGGGTCAATGTCGAAGACCATGTCGGTCTGCTTACTCCAGGTGAATACCACGCCGATACGAGTGAGCTAATACAGTTACTCAGCAAGGGCCATTATAATGTCCAACTTGATAATGAAGCATGGGAGCGATTGGTTACCTGGATTGATTTGAACGGTCCTTGTCACGGCACTTGGGGCGAAGTAGCCCCTATTCCAGACAGAGCCGACAAACGACGACGTGAATTAAACCGGCTATTTGGCGGGCCTAAAGATAATCCTGAACTGATTCCACAGATTCTCCCTCTGTCTTATGAATCGATACAACCGGAATCGATGCCGGAAACGAAAGCAGCTTATATTGCGCCGCATCCGGATTCGCACAGCAGCCTGCGCCGCCAACAATCCAGTGTGGAATTTGAAAAAACAATCAAGTTGGGCAACGGTGTTACAATGAAATTAGCCAGGATTCCCGCCGGCAATTTCATTATGGGTGACCTCAACGGCGAACTTGATGAATACCCGATAGCACAAGTTTCTATCAATCGAGATTTCTGGATGGGCACCTGCGAGGTTACCAACGAACAATATCAACTTTACGATCCCTCCCACAACTCGGGATATTTTACAAAGCGTTTCCAGGGTCCGGATGGCCCAGGTTTGTCACTTGCGGCTCCAAATCAACCGGTTGTTCGTGTTTCATGGGAGCAGGCTCTCGCCTTTTGCGATTGGCTTTCAAAAAAGTCTGGTCTGAAGTTCACGCTGCCTACTGAGGCACAATGGGAGTATGCCTGTCGTGCAGACACAAAGCAGCCACTTTCATACGGTAACTTGGAGGCAGACTTCTCTCCGTGGGCTAATGTTGCCGATATCTCCCTCAGCGTTCGGCCCGGTCCAACCGGCGGTTTGGAATCAAGTATTATAGCTCACTTTGGTAAAGGTATTCTCGAATCAGCCGTCTTTGGAGGGAACGTCCTGTGTGATTTACATTTCGACGATGGTACTGTGGCAACCGCAGAAGCAGGCAGCTACCAGCCTAACAACTGGGGCCTTTATGACATGCACGGAAATGCCTGTGAATGGACCAGAACAACATATAAACCCTATCCTTACAGCCATAAGGATGGCCGCGATAATACTACCAAAACAGGAAAAAAAGTCGTTCGCGGCGGTTCATGGTGTGACCGTCCCAAACGATGCCGTTCAGCTTTTC
Organism: Sedimentisphaerales bacterium; assembly: GCA_032250555.1. Taxonomy (GTDB): domain Bacteria; phylum Planctomycetota; class Phycisphaerae; order Sedimentisphaerales; family Anaerobacaceae; genus NIOZ-UU13. The sequence continues at coordinate 8,528 of JAVVFI010000036.1, read as the reverse complement.
GCCTGAGTTATCCAACTTGGCAGCGTGTTCATAACGTGGGCTTCCGTGTTATTTGCCAGACAAACAAACCTAAAATAACAAATACCTTTTCCGCAAAGGACATTAAGCTCAAAGAATCAACTGATTAAATAATTAAGATACAGTCATTGGCTAAACAGCTAATTAGCAAAATGCTTGCCAGTCGTACAGGAGGCAAAGACAGTGATAAAACAACAAAAAGCAATGAGCATTATTTTTGTAGTACTCTTTGGAATAATTGTGGGTGCTCTCACCCCGCCTGCCGACGCCGAACCGGAGCTGCTCAAAGATTTTTTCGACAAGCCGATGACAAACGTCGATGAAATCATTTTCGCCTGCCGTCAGTTGAACTACGACGGACACTGGTACGCCAATTTCGGATATTATGCCGACAGCGCAGAGCGAAAGGCATATCGTGAAATGGGCAGATTGTGCAAACTGAATATCAGGACCGGCCAGCTTACTATATTACTGGACGATCCGGAAGGTACAGTACGCGACCCACAGGTACACTACGACAACAAAAAAATTATATTCTCTTATCGAAAAGCTGACTCTGAAAATTTCAATCTCTATGAAATAAATACTGACGGTAGAAATTTGAAGCAACTTACATTCGGCCAATACAATGACATCGAACCTACATACCTTCCTGATGGTACTATTGTGTTCTGTTCCAATCGCTGTAATCGCTGGGTAAATTGCTGGCTGACCCAGGTAGCTGTGCTCTATCGATGTGATGCCGATGGGAGCAATGTTCGCCAGATATCCAGTAACAGTGAGCATGAAAATACTCCATGGCCGCTACCGGACGGCCGAGTATTATATCAACGCTGGGAATATGTTGACCGCAGCCAGGTACACTATCACCACCTCTGGACAACCAACCCGGATGGGACAGGACAAATGGTCTTTTACGGAAATATGCATCCTGGCATTGTGATGATTGATGCCAAGCCGATTCCAAATACGGAAAAGATATTAGCAGTATTCTCTCCCGGACACGGACGCAAGGAGCACGATGGACAAATTACTATCGTTACACCAAAAGCCGGTCCCGACGCAATTGCATCCGCTAAGTTCATCAGCAAAACAAAGGATTACCGTGATCCGTATCCTCTTTCTGAAGATTGTTTTCTTGTAGCAAATGGAATTAGGCTATTATTAATGAATGGAAAGGGGCAAACACAGGAAATTTATCGACTACCGAAAGAATTCGTTGACGCCGGAGTTCAATGCCATGAACCCAGGCCACTGATATCGAGACCGAGAGAGCGAATAATTCCTTCACGCAGGAATCCTCAGCAGGCAACCGGTCGCCTGGTTCTGACGGATGTTTATAACGGCAGACAAATGCACAATGTCAAACGCGGCGAAATTAAAAAGCTGCTGGTTCTCGAAACCCTGCCTATGCCGATACATTATACCGGTGGCATGGAACCGCTCAGCTATGGCGGCACGTTTACTTTAGAACGAATTCTCGGAACGGTGCCTGTTAATGAAGACGGCTCAGCTTACATGGAATTACCGGCGTTGCGAAGCCTGTTTTTCGTTGCGCTGGATGAAAACAACAACTCGGTCAAAAGAATGCAAAGTTTCCTGACTGTTATGCCGGGAGAAACAACCAGTTGTGTCGGCTGTCATGAGCAGAGAACTCGAACCCCAATTATCAAAGGTGGTAACGCTCTTCACGCCTTGAGTCGCCCACCTGATAAAATAACCCCTATCGCAGGAATCCCCGATGTATTTGATTTTCCCCGCGATATTCAGCCCATTCTCGATAAGCATTGTGTAAGCTGCCATGGATACGAACCAACAGATACTGGCGGTCCGAGGGCTGGAGGTATAATACTTAGTGGCGACCGAGGCCCGTTTTATTCTCACAGTTACTACACATTGACTTTACAACGTCAGTTTGTTGACGGTCGTAATCAACCAAAGAGCAACCTCGCACCAAGATCCATTGGCAGCAGTGCCAGCCCCCTGATGAAAAAGTTCAGCGGCGACCACTACGACGTCAAGGCTACGGAACACGAACTGGACATGATACGCTACTGGATCGAGTCCGGGGCACCTTACCCCGGCACCTATGCTGCGTTAGGGTGCGGTATGATTGGCGGATATGCTGAAAACAAACAGGACCAATCTGACCGCTACTGGCCGAGTACGATCGCTGCCGCAGAAACCATACGACGACGTTGTGTGCAGTGCCATGACAAGTCGCTTCCATTGCCTCTGGCCCTGTCGGACAATCACAACATCCCGCCATGGGATGCGCGTCCGGGCTATGTACTTCGACACTTGGTCTATAATCTTACACGTCCGGAAAAGTCCCTTATCCTTCTGGCACCTTTATCAAAGGAGGCCGGGGGTTACGGCCTATGTAAATCGGTTAACAACAATAACACACAGAACAAACCGGCAAGTGTTTTCAGCGATACCAACGATTTAGACTATCAGAATATTCTTGCACTCTGTGTAGCCGGAATGAAACATCTTGATATAATTAAGCGGTTTGATATGCAGGATTTTCGGCCTCGACCAGCATACGTTCGAGAAATGAAAAGATACGGAATTTTACCGAAGGACATTACTGCAGAAGCCGCGATAGATATTTATGCAACCGACCGTGCATACTGGCAATCCCTGTGGTATAAGCCCGACATCAATATCAATACAAAATAGCAGGTAGAATCAAATGGTAATAATTATTGAGGATTAACTATGAACGAGAAAAAAACTAAGCTGCAACCATGCATTATTATGTTAATTGTAATGTTGTCTCTGACAACCAACGCCAATTTATCAGGTCAGGATTACCTCTCTCCCTCGGCGATGGTTGCAGATAACCAGGCCGGAAAACTCTATATCGCTCAGAGCACAGCTAAACAAGTAGCGGTTTTTGATATCTCTACAGGCACAGTAAAAAAGACTTATTCTTTACGGCTTAAGCCCAGCGGACTGGCACTTTCTCCAGATAAATCACTTCTGTATGTTACCTGTGCGTCCCCAAATGGTCAGGTTAAGGTAATAAATCTACAAACCGGAAAAATTACCCGTACACTGCCTGCTGGACATACTCCTACAGCACCCGTACTCAGTTCAAACGCCAAAATCCTATACGTGTGCAACCGTTTCGATAATAACATATCGGTCATCGACCTGGATTCGAGTAAACAGGTAACCCAAATACCCGTCAAGCGTGAGCCGGTAGCAGCGGCACTTACTCCAAATGGTAAATTTTTGTTCGTGAACAACCATATACCGACAGGCGCCGCCAACAGGGGAAATATTGCCGCTGTAGTCTCTGTAATTGACACCATGACTAATAGAGTAACAACCACCATCGAGCTTCCCAATGGCACTACAGCATTGCAGGGAATCTGCATCTCACCTGATGGCCGATATGCTTATGCTGCGCATATCCTCGCCCGCTATACAGTTCCAACAACACAGTTGGAAAGGGGATGGATAAATACCAATGCACTCAGTATTATCGATGTTGAGCGTAAACAGTTATTTGATACCGTCCTTCTGGATGATGTGGACAACGGAGCCGCCAATCCGTGGGCAGTTGGTTGCACAAACGATGGCAAAAAAGTCTGCGTAACCCATGCCGGAACTGCCGAATTAAGCATAATAGATGTACCCTCCCTGCTGGAGAAAATCAGGAAATATCACGCTGATGAAAAAAACACTCAGGGCAGTTCCGCTGGACAGTCTAATTACGGTGGATATGGTACAAGTTCAACACCCACATCAAACATTCCCAATGAACTGAGCTTTCTTTATGATATTCGAAAGCGAATTAAACTTTGCGGCAAAGGTCCCCGTGCACTTGCAATCGTTGGTTCCAATATTTACGTTGCAGAATACTTTACAGACAGTCTGACCTTAGTTGATATAAATAAGACAACAGGCAACAATACTACGGCTTTACCGCTCGGCCCGACAACGCAATTAACACAAAAACGCAGAGGTGAAATGCTCTTCCATGATGCCTCGTTGTGCTTCCAGCACTGGCATAGCTGTGCAAGTTGTCATCCTGGAGGTGCAAGGGTCGATGCCTTGAACTGGGACCTGCTTAACGATGGCTTAGGCAATCCTAAAAATACTAAAAATCTACTGTTTGCATTTAGGACCCCACCGGCAATGATTACAGGCGTTCGCGAGAATGCAGATGATGCTGTGCGTGCCGGAATCAGGCATATCCTGTTTGCAGTACGTCCGGAAGAGGAAGTTAATTCAATCGAAGAGTATCTCCAGTCGCTCGAACCGATTCCAAGTCCTTATCTGGTTAAGGGTAAACTTAGCACCTCCGCCAAAAGAGGAGAAAAGATATTCAGCAAAGCACATTGTGATTCATGTCATAAGGGTCCATTATATACGGACCTGCAGCAACACAACGTCGGTACGGGTGATGGATTAGATAAAGACAGAATATTCGACACTCCAAGCCTGGTCGAAGCCTGGAGAACTGCTCCGTACTTATATGATGGACGTGCTGCAACTATCGAAGAAGTTATTGCAATATACAACCCTGACGACAAACATGGACTAACGTCCAATCTCTCGGTCCAAGAGATTACAGATTTGGCCAACTTCATTCTCTCACAATAAAATCTGCGAATACGAAATAAGAGAAGGAGGACACTAATATGAGAAAAGGAATATCTCTTTTCAAACTTAATCTCGCTTCCATACTGTTCATTTTAATCGGCTTCAATACCCTTGATGCGGGCATTTCGGAAATGACAATCATCAGCCCTTCAGGCCCAACAGCAGCCGAACGTTTAGCGGCCAAAGAAATTCGCCGATATTTGTATTTACGGACCGGCAAGTTGCTCCCAATTTTACAGACAAATAATAGAACCTCCTTGAAAACATCGCTAATTATGGTTGGACAAAAAGACTGGTCTGTTATTGAGACCCTGACAGCCAGAAATACAAAACTGGCGACGGCCATCAACTCATTGCAACCTCAGCAATATCTGTTAAAGACAATATCAACGAGAAGAAGTATGGTTTTATTAATCACCGGCGGAGATTATATTGGAACCCTTTATGCTGCTTACCGATTTGCAGAACATCTGGGCGTACGTTTTTATATGCATGGTGACACAATTCCCGATAAACAAATCGCTTTGAAAATTCCCAAACTGGATGAAAAGGGTCAGCCATTATTTAACATGCGTGGAATCCAGCCATTCCATGATTTTCCCGAAGGACCTGACTGGTGGAACACCGATGACTACAAAGCCATCATTGCACAACTACCCAAAATGCGTATGAACTTCTTCGGACTGCATACATATCCACAGGGTGCTGTCGGGCCGGAACCTACGGTTTGGATCGGCTTACCCGGTGATTCCAACAAAGATGGAACTGTGAAATTCAGTTATCCATCAAGACATTTCACCACACTCAATCCCACCGGGGCCTGGGGCTATGAGCCGTCAAAGACAGGTGACTACACTTTCGGCGCAGCGCAGATGTTCGAACGTGATGACTATGGCCCGGATTATATGTACGGTTTGAATCCATGGACACAGCTTTCTCCGGAAAAAGCAAACGAATTGTTTAACCGAATGGGCAAAATGCTAAAAGAGGCTTTTAAGTATGCTCACTCTCTCGGCGTTAAGACCTGTGTGGGAACCGAGACACCACTAATAATACCAGATCCCTTAAAAGAGCACCTCAAAAACAAGGGCATGAACCCATCAGATCCGGCGGTTGTACAGCAACTTTATGAGGGCATGTTTCGGAGAATCTCCAAAGCATATCCAATTGATTACTATTGGTTCTGGACACCGGAAGGTTGGACATGGGGCAATCCAAAGGATGAACAGATTGAAGCCACATTAGCCGACTTTCGCGCTGCTATAGCGGCAGCCAGTCAAGCAAAACCGCCTTTCACATTGGCTACCTGCGGTTGGGTTCTCGGTCCACCAAAGGACAGGGCATTATTCGACAATTTCCTCCCAAAGGAAATGCCTGTAAGCTGTATCAACCGAAATGTTGGTTTTGCACCGGTCGAATCCGGCTTTGCTCGTATCGAGGATCGGCCTCAGTGGGCCATTCCATGGCTTGAGGATGATCCGGCGTTAATCATCCCACAACTTTGGGCTGGCCGAATGAGGCGAGATGCTGCCGATGCACTCGCTTACGGATGCACGGGACTACTGGGTATCCACTGGCGCACGCGAATCCTCGGACCCAATATTTCTGCACTGGCTCACGCTGCCTGGGAGCAAAAAAAATGGAATCCCGACTTTGGTAGAAAAACATCCCCCCCAGAACCTATACTTTCAGAAGGTCGTCAAGGTGGCAATGTCGCCCGGTTTCCCAATAACCCAATAGCTGATACACAAGAAGACAACCTTTACCAAACGGTCGTTTGGGATGCAAAAGCATATCGGCTGAAAGTACCGAACGGTTCTTATATTGTAACACTGAAATTCTGTGAACCACATTACGAAGCCGAAGACAAACGCCTTTTCGGCGTCAAACTCCAGAACGAAAATGTCATTGACAAGCTCGACATCTTCGCAGAGGTTGGTAAAAACAGAGCATTGGATTACACGTTCGAGGATGTAGTGGTAACTGACGGCATTTTGACTATTGATTTTGTCAGCGAAGTAGAATTTCCATGCATCGCTGCTTTTATTGTGCAGGGCAAAGATATTACAAGAAAAATTAACTGCGGCGGGCCGGTATATAAGGACTATCAGGCCGACTTGCCGGCGTCAAACTCCGACAACAGACCTCGCGATCTGCCGGCACGAGATTTCTATGCTGACTGGGCACTGACGCAATTCGGACCTGAAGTGTTTGTACAGATCGCCGAATTATTCACACAACTCGATGGAGGCCCAATGGCTCCAGACAGAGGAAAAAGAGCCGCTCATCTACCGCGACCTTCTACATGGGTTAATGGTCCTGGCGGTATAATTCCCGATAAAAGACCTTGGGCTCAGGTCAGTGAAGATTATTCATTCATCGAGAAAATGGTCAGATTACGCCCTTATGTTAATGGAGCAGCTAACCTCGAAAGATTCGATTACTGGCTCAACAATTTCCGCTATCTACGAGCTGTCGGACTCGTATGCTGCACTTTGGCTAAATTTAACGAAGCAATGAACAAAGTAAAAGATGAAAAACAACCCATTGAACAGAAGCGGTTAGCGCGCAAACTCGCCCTACCCATAAGAAAAGAATTAGTTGCTCATGTCTCTGAAGTACATCGCCACCTTTTGGCAACCGTTACAACAAATGGAGCAATGGGCAATATAACCAACTGGCAGCAACATATAATGCCTAAATTGCTTACCGAGCCAGGTCAGGAGCTTGCCAAAATCATGGGTGAAGCACTGCCCTCTGACGCAATGCCCTCAAATACATATGAAGGGCCGCTACGAATCATTATTCCAACTGTTCGTACGAATTTGAATAAAGGTGAAGACTTAAAGCTTAAATTAATCATCCTCTCACAGAACCAGTCTGAAGATGCGGCACTCTATTGGCGGGCTATGGGTAAGGGCACATACAATAGAATCCCCTTGGAACACATTGCACGAGGAGTGTATTCAGTAAAGATTCCCGATAAACAGATTAAAAATGATCTTGAGTATTATATCAAAGTAAGCTCAACTAATGGCCCACAGATTACTTTCCCAGCTTCGGCACCACAAATTAATCAAACAATAATTGTCAATGATATTTCTTTAACTAATTGATCGACATTAAAACGGAGAAATGAATATGAGTAAATATGATTATACTCGTCGCCATTTTCTCAAAACCATAGGCTTGGGAGCCGCTGCTTTTTTCATTAAGAATTCAGTAAACTCCACAAAGCTTTTTGCTAATAAGAACACAGATAAAAAACCCAATATCGTTTTCATATTAGTCGACGATTTAGGCTGGACAGACACGGCCTGTTACGGCAGTAAATACTATGAAACACCGAATATTGACAAACTTGCCGCTGATGGCATGCGGTTCACTGATGCTTATGCCGCCTGCGCAGTCTGCTCACCAACCCGGGCGTCAATTATGACTGGGCGCTACCCAGCCCGTCTTGGCGTTACTGATTGGATTCGCGCCCGTTTCCAGGGAGGCAATATTCCCGAAAATAAAAAGAATCCAACCGAGTATATAGGCGGTAAAAATAAGAAGCTGCTGTGCCCACCAAACGCACTGTGGATGGAACTCGAAGAAATAACTATTGCAGAAGCACTCAAACCGGCTGGATACACCTCGTGTCATATTGGCAAGTGGCATTTAGGGCAAGATGACTGGTACCCGGACAGACAGGGTTTTGATTTCAACGTTGGCGGCTGTGACTTCGGCCAGCCACCAACTTATTTTGATCCATATTATAGAAAAGGCCAGGGAGCAATCCCAACACTGGAACCTCGTCGCAAAGGTGAATATCTGACTGACCGCGAAGCCGATGAAGCAGTCAAATTTATTCACAACCATAAAGACAAACCTTTTTTCCTTTATAT
>JAVVFI010000369.1:0-5419 GCA_032250555.1 Sedimentisphaerales bacterium | reverse complement strand
GATGCCACCGCCAAAAGTACGGAAACGGCCAATTAACCTTCGTTTTTGATCCCTCACTTACGTTCGGGGCTCTGTTTTTGGACTTTTGACGCATGCATCAAAAAACATAAAAAAAAGAGCAGGTCTTTGGTATAGATACTCGTTTAATAAGCGGTTGCTTAATATTCGAAATATTTGAAAGGCACTGCAATGGAGAAAGACATTAATATCAAATTTAATTGGCGAGCGTTCTTTTCGGTTCTGAGTGCATTATCCTTTATTGGTATGGTATTTACCGGAGTGATTCTGTTTGTGGTCCCACCCGGGCGCATCGCAAACTGGACGGGATGGACACTTCTGGGATTAACCAAGCGCCAATGGATTGGTCTTCATGACTGGTTCAGTATTATCTTCGTGGCCGCATCGGTCTTTCATGTGTATCTCAACTGGACGGCTTTGGTAAGCTATTTCAAGAACAAGGTCAGCAAGGCATTTGCCCTGCGTATGGAATGGGCATTTGCATTAGTTATTTGCGGTATCGTCTTTATCGGCACGCTTGGCGGCGTTAAACCTTTTTCTTCGCTGCTTGTATGGAATGAAAATATTAAACAAAGTTGGGACAAAATCCAACAACGCGCTCCTATTGCCCATGCCGAACTACTGAACCTTACTGAACTATCCGAGCAGGTGAGTAATTTGAGCCTCGAAACGATAATTACGAATCTTAAATCACATGGCATCAAAGTTACGTCAGCGGATGTTATTCTCGGAGACTTAGCTGAGGCACACAATATGACCCCCGCACATCTTTATGACATTGCCTTAGGACAGACCAGAACCGGGAGGGGCCAGGGAGGGTATGGTGATGGTGGTCGCGGGTTTAGAGGGGCAGGGGAAGGGGCTGAACAACATGACGATACTCAAGTAGATATTGGTCTTGAGCATAAGCCGGGTGGAGGTATTCGAGGAATCGGCCGCTTGACATTGAGTTCATATTGCAATCAAATGGGCCTTAATGCGAATGATGCCGTGAAAAAACTCCAAAACGCTGGTTTTAAAGCCAGTTCAGATATGACCATACGCAACATCGCGAACAGTATGGGTATTCATCCTTCTGAAATCCGCTCTCTACTCGAATCTCCTGTCCAATAGGATATTCAGCCTGGGCATTTAATAATTGAATGAAATCAGGCCTTTGCTCGACGAGCTAACATAAGATTGGGGCAAAAAGCTCACAAACCACGTCTTTCTGCAAATTTTCTCGCACTTTTTACATATTTTTTTTCCGCCATCTTTTTGTTCATCATTCTCAAAAGCGATAGATTTACGCCATCCATAGTTTTCCTACGAAAATAACGAATTTCGGGAAAAATCGGCAAAAATAGCATTAAAACACATTTTTTTTCATAAAAAAATCTGAAATATTACAATTAAACAATAACTTGAGAGTTTGTCGATTCCTTATTAATATAAAATATGGTAAACTCCAATGCTTTTGAAAGTGAGTTTTTAGCACTGAAAATGATTTTTTTGTAACAAAACGGCAATCCCAAGCGTCTGATATAATAGTTGTCGGTTTTGCTCTATAATTACTGGTGTGAGATTTAGGTAAGGTCTTTGCCTGTATAAACCTGTGAGTCCAAGAGAATTTTATTTTTGAGGCTGTAATGACATTGCAACAAAAGAAAAAATTAGGCGAGCTGCTTTGTGAAAAATCATACCTGGATCAGCTCAGGCTTGAATCTGCGCTTGCCGAACAAAAAGTTGAGCATAGGCGTTTAGGGCAGATTCTGCTGGAACTCGGCTATATAACGGAAACTCAGTTAAACGAGGCACTTTCACTTCAAGCGGGTATAGAGAGGATAGATTTAACACACATTTCAATAACTCCTGAAATACTTACCCTTGTCCCCGCGGAATTAGTAAGTAAATACAGCGTTTTGCCATTACGTTTCGATTCAAGAAATCACACAGGTAACTCAGAAATCACACAAGCACTTTCAAACAATAATAAATTACTGGCTGTGGCGATGACGGATCCGTTTCAACCTCAGGTCCTTGAGGATTTACGCCTTGTCAGCGGTTATCCTATTCGCAGGTATTATGCCGATCCGAAAGACCTGGAAAATGCAATAATGAAATTCTATGGCAGCAATGTGGCGAGGATGCTGGATAATCTTGTGCCGGTCGATAAAATGCCTGATGAAGATGAGCTGGATAATTTAGATTTTTCACCGGCCAAACTGCATGAATTAGCCCGGGAGCCTTCGCTGGTCAACCTTGTGAATCTGATAATCCTGGAAGCGATTGAAAGCAGAGCAAGCGATATTCATATCGAACCGTTCGAGCATGATGTAAAGATAAAATACAGAATTGACGGCCTGCTTGTTGAGAGATCGCCTTCCTCAAAGCGTCTTCAGGCAGCAATCATCTCGCGTATCAAGATTATGGCAGATATGAACATCGCAGAACGTTTTGTCCCACAGGATGGACATATCGAATTCGCCGGTAAAAACGGCAGGGTTGATCTTCGTGTTTCAACAGTGCCGACAGTATTCGGAGAATCCATTGAACTGAGACTTCTGGACAGGTCGGCGGCACTGATAGAGCTTCATGATTTGGGTATGAACGACCAATGTCTGGATGGTTTTGATAAATGCCTTCATAAAACACACGGAATTGTGCTTGTTACAGGGCCGACGGGCTGTGGTAAGACAACGACTCTCTATGCAGCGATGAAAAGGATCTATCAACCGTCGGTAAAGATGATAACTATAGAAGATCCAGTTGAATATCAACTCGAAGGCATTAACCAGATGCCTGTCAATCCGAAAAGAGGGCTTACGTTCGCCACTGGGCTACGTCATATCCTTCGTCACGATCCGGACATCGTAATGGTTGGAGAGATTCGAGATGCAGAGACGGCCAATATAGCAATTCGTGCTGCATTGACCGGACACCTTGTTTTCTCAACACTTCATACGAACGATGCCCCCGGCGCAGTCACAAGGTTAATCGATATGGGCGTCGAGCCGTTCCTGTTAGCCAGCTCTCTGGAAGCGGTTTTAGCTCAAAGGCTGGTGCGTAAAATTTGTCCGAAGTGCAAAGAACCTTATAAGCCAGACGAGCACCTCATAAAGAGCCTCAACGGTTCTATGGAGATTAAGCCCGGCGCAACGTTCTATCACGGCGCCGGCTGCAATGACTGCAACCATACGGGTATGACAGGACGATTAGGGATGTTCGAATTGTTCAGAATAACCGGCAAGGTGAGAGAATTGATAGCGGAAAGGCCGACTACAGAACAGCTTATCAAAGCGGCTCCTGCGGACCATATCAGTATGGTACACGATGGCATCAGCAAAGTTTTAGCAGGTATTACAACACCTGAGGAGATATTCAGGGTCTCAAAGACAATAAGTGAAGATGAATAATGAGAAGGTTTTCTGATCAAGAGAAAAAATAAGAAATGAGTCAGTATTCTTACAAAGCAGTTGACAGAGGCGGGGGACACGTCAAGGGCCTGATAGAGGCGGTTGACCGCAGGAGCGCCGTGGCCGTTCTGGCGGATAAAGGTCATTTCGTAACAGAATTGTTCGAGAAAGACCATGCACCAAGCGCTGCATCACAGACTAAAGACAAATCGCATGCTAAAGACAGACGGAATGTATCGCTGGATTTGAGCCGATTTTTGCGATTCGGTTCTCGAAAGGTGAGCAGCAAAGACGTTTTAGCCATGACAACTCAGTTGAGCACGGCTTTGCAGGCGGGGCTTCCGCTTCTGAACGGTCTTGAGCTTATTCTCGAACAACAGCACAAGCCGGGGATGAAAGAAATGTTAAGTGACCTTGTAAATTCGGTCAGCTCAGGGCAGTCACTTTCAGAATCTATGGAAAAACACGAGAAGGCTTTCAGTCCGCTGTATCTTTCGATGATACGAGTCGGCGAAACAGGAGGAATGCTCGAAGAAACGACTGCCCAATTGGCTGGGATACTGACCAGAGACGAAAAGATAAAGACAAACATGAAAAATGCTTCTGCTTACCCTATATTTGTATTGTGTATAGGACTCGCGTCAGTTGCTATAATAATTACCTGGATACTACCGACCATAATAGGGACTATCAGCGAAACCGGCGCCTTGCTGCCCCTGCCGACAAGGATATTGATGGGAATAAGCTCGTTTTCGAAAGCTTTATTCACCAAAGTCTATGGGTGGATTTTTCTGGGCATGATAGGGGCAGGGCTGTATTACTTTTCAAAGTGGACAAAAACCATCGGCAGACTCAAGTGGGACACTTTCAAGCTGCGAATACCTGTATTAGGCTCGGTATTGCAGACAATAGCAGTTGGAAGATTTGCTCGTACACTCGGGGCGCTTACCAAAGGGGGTGTTATCATCCTGGAAGCCCTTAGTGTCGTTCGGGATACTCTCGGCAATGAATTGTTAGGTATGGAAATCGATTCAGTGGCCGACAAAGTCAGGCGCGGCGAGTCTCTTGCCGAACCTTTGAGTGAGTCCGGACATTTTCCACCTCTTTTAGTGCAAATTGTCTCGATCGGTGAGCAGACAGGGAAGCTTGACGAACTGCTTTTGAATGCCGCTGATACTTTCGATAACGACGCAGATTCGGCGATAAACAGGTTTATGGCGATTTTCCCGGCGATGTTGATATTACTGTTAGCTTTAATAATAGGATTCATAATAATAGCAACCCTTTTGCCAATCGTGGCATTGACTCTTGGTGGAGGAATGATTTAAGAGTAATTGGTGGTTCGCCATTCTCAACTTGAGCCACAGTTTGTGAAATATGATTCAAAGTTTAAGGAAAGGTACTCAAATGAAGTGGAAGAAGCAGAAGAGAAAGGCATTCACACTTATAGAACTTCTTGTAGTGATTGTAATTTTAGGGCTGCTTGCAGGATTTGTTGCGCCGAAAATGTTTAAATCGATCGTCAAGGCCAAAAAGGACCTGGCCAAGCCCAAGATGACAATTATCGAAAGTGCAATTGAAAGATTCAGCCTTGATTGCGGCCAGTATCCGGATGACTCTATGGGTCTTGAAGCCTTGCTGACTCCGCCCGCAGGACTCGAAGAAAGATGGAACGGTCCGTATCTAAAAGCCAGCCAACTGAATGACCCATGGGACAATCCTTATATATATGTCGCCGAAGGTGAGATCAATCCCGGCAGCTTCGATTTGATAAGTCTGGGAGCGGACGGTACAGAAGGCGGCGAAGGCGAAGCCGAAGAAGACGGGGCAATGCCCAACGCCCCCGGATTATGGTTCATATCGACCGGGGCGGCGACAAAAAACGTACTAAGGCTTTCTTCGATAGGTGGCATTCGTACGGCGTCGACTACGACGTCATCGGGCAGTCCTATTATCCGTGGTGGCACGGCTCGCTGCTCGATCTTCGGGAGAACCTGATTTTCATG
>JAVVFI010000368.1:0-5429 GCA_032250555.1 Sedimentisphaerales bacterium | reverse complement strand
GCATTTGTTCCTCAGTTGTCTGAGTCATGTGTTCCTGAGTGAATTCTGTCTGAAGCATTGGGGGGAAAAATCCGGACTTGACGGTATGCCAGGTTCGCACGGCCGCGGCCCGGCTCTGTCCAATCTGGTTTCGTGGGGGGCGTTGTTCCCGGAAACAGGCCGAATCGATTGCAGCGCAATTGACGTTAACGCAACAGCGAAACCGCAAGGCGGCTCGCAGCCATCGACGCCGTACAATAAGACGATTACATACGATAGGAATAAAATTGAAAAACATAAGCAAATGTCACTGGAATTCCTTGTAGCGTTGTAGTACTAGCCATCCGGCTGCATGTTTTAATGTCACTTAATGCCAGATCAAGCTGGTTTTGAGAAGTTCTTAACTTAGCACGGATGCAAAGTGCAAAAACAATATGGTTCATATCTAATAAAATATCCGGCAGGAGTACTGGCATGCGATTATTAACACGTTGATATTCGATCCAATAGTAAGGTTTTTGTATTCCTTCCTCAATGAGATTCAGAGAATCAGTATTGGATGAGACCCATGCTTTAGCCATAGTTAGTTGCTCAGAGCTCCATTGTGTCGGATAGAGTTTACGTACTTCTTTAAGTTTTGTTGGAATTTTCTTCACTAATCTAAGTGCCTCTCTGTATTGTTCTCTGGCATCTTCATTGGGAGTATATGAATCAGGCTTTGACAGCTCGATAAATTCAGAGGCATAATATAGCTGGTACAAAGAGAATCAGCAGGATTGTCCCAGCAATTTCAGAACGACTAATCCGAAACCACTTGAGATTGAGAATACCTAAACTATCCGTCAAAGCGACAAGAAGTACGGTTAACAATATAACAAGATAGTACTTGGCAGGCAGAACCAATTCACTCAGAAGAGTGTTCCTGCTGATGCCCTGTTCGTTGTACAACATTTTTACGAAGATAAGTGGAACCAAGGAAACAGTAATCGATACTAAAAGAACACATAGAGCACGACGTCTGTTGAAATTTATGTTTTTACCATTCTCTATTTCTTCGGTCATATCAGACAAAGCGAAGACTCCGCATTTGAAGAGATTGTCTTTTGGAATTCAAAGTTAAATTATACAGCTTATCCATACATGACACAAAGCATTTTGGAGGCAATTTTTAGAAACCGGGCTTTGTGCATATATTAGCAAATTGATCTTATCTTAGCGACATTCGTGTCCAAATATATATACGCCCTAATACACCAAAATATTCAATTACGTTTTTTTTATTCGGTTTTCAATGATGACGGTTGAAATTATTTGTATATTTTGTAAGACGACCTTACAATAGTCTTATTGGTTTGCGGATTTTAGTAGAATTTCCGGATGGATTTTACGATGCCCAATTTTGGATATCTGAAATACGAAATTAAAGGATTCTGGGAACGACTGGCTATAAGAGACTGGCTTAGCCGGAGCCCGGTATTAATTATCGGCGCCAGTGCGATCCTGTTGCTTGGAGTGATAGCGTTCTTAGTTACGCTGACTCTGCCGGAAGAGGTTGTGCAAGTAGATAAATCAGAGAAGCAATGGTTTTACGATCTGAACCATCAAAGTCTTTTTACGGTAAAAAGTGGACAATTACCCCCGATTGAGGCTCCTTCTGGCCCGCTTGCCAATGGAGCCCCGGCCGGTGCCAGGGCGTACGTCTTTACTTACAGTGACGACCCAAATACCACAGATACTTTTATTGGATTCCTCGAAACGATCGATCCAAACGTAGATAAGGGCAGTGTAGGGCTTATGGACTTGAGAGTCCCCGGGGCGGAAACTTTTTCGAAAGGCAGATTAATCCGAAGGATCAAAGACAAAGAATGGGTAGAAGCCAACAGCGAAGAGGGACGGGCTATTCTCAAAGAGGTGTTTCGCAAAAATGAGTCGGGCAAAATTCCCGAGTACATTGCTCCGAAATAAAATTTATTTGCAGCTTAAGGATTTGATTTTTTCAGTCACTTCTTTGAGAATAATTTCTTTTGCCTCTTCCAGCGGGCCGGAAAGAAACGTTCCTGCGGCCTTTTTATGACCGCCGCCGCCGAATTTGGCCGCGATTTCGCTGACATCAATACCACCGGTGCTTCGCATAGAACACCTGATTCGTCCATCCTTCAATTCCACCAACAAAGCTGCCGTCTCAACGGTGCTTATCCGCTGGCATTCATTGATTAAATTCTCCGTGTCCTTATGTGTAGCGCCGGTCTGTTCGAAATCCTGCAACGAAATTTGTTGGATTGCGAATCGTCCATCAAGATGCAACTGAAGTGTATTGAGCATAGCGACAGTAAGCTGGAAGCGTGCGTATGAGAAATTCTGGTACAAATTGTGATATATTTCAATTGGTTTTGCTCCGGCTTCAATAAGCTCGGAACAGGCACGATGGACTCTGCTGTCAGTATTACTAAACTGGAACCAGCCGGTGTCGGTAGCTATGGCTACAAAGAGGGCCTCGGCGATTGTTTCGGTTATCCGCCAGCCGGCATACTTTATTAAATCATAAACAATCAAACCAGTTGAGGCCGCAATCGAATCAACCAGTTCCACATCTCCGAGACCATCGGCAGTTGCGTGGTGGTCAATTATCAGGATGGGTTTATCGTTTTGTTTTAAGTATTGGTCAAATTTTGGCAACTGGCTGAGGCTGTTCGTATCGACAATTATTATCAAATCAAATTCACCGAAGCTTCCATCGATCAATTGATTGAGCTCGACATCTTCGCCGAGGACGGGGACTTTTTCTGAAAACAAAAAATCGTACCATTCCGGCATGGCTGAGAGCATAATCGCCTTGTTTGTTTTTCCCATACTTTCCAAAACATTGGTAATTGATAAAATACAACCGCAGGCATCACCATCCGGCTTGGTATGCGCCGTGAGCAGAACATTGCGGGAATTATTAATTAAATCAACTGCTTTTTTGAAATCGCCATTTGTTACCATCGAAAAATCCTCGGAAAATTCTTTCTGCCTCGCCGTCACTATTTTGAATTAAGGCGTCGTCCAGCTTTGATAATTTAGCGGAAAGTTTCAATTTTGTCTAATAATAAACCTATATTTATGAGCAGCCTGCAATCGCGATAGCAGATTACTCCAGGAACCATCGCCGGCCTTTTCGTTGATAGGAATTCACCCAAAGGAAAGGTAAGACTGTAAATCGTCCTAACGCAAGATACAATCCCGCAAATCTAAGTGCCAGCAGCTTTGGTTTAAAAGGGGAATAGCCATTTTCCCGCCCGGACATTTTTTTCAAAGCTATTGGGCACCAAGTCGGTTCGCCATCAACAAGTTTCAGGCCGTGCTTTTCATAGAGTCTCAGGCTGCCGCTGTATTTGCGATTTGATTTCAGGTGTGTTGGAGTGTTGTGACGGATTTGAAAAAAAGGTGCATGAACAATGAAGTGCCCATCTGATTTAAGGTAGCTGGTCATGGTTTTGACAAACTCATGGGGATCAGGGACATGCTCAAGTACATCAAGACATATAACGACATCAAACGAGTTTTTTGGTATCTGATTTGGGTCGTCCAGGACGTTTATATCCTTGTCACAATCAGCGAAGATTTTTTTTGCAAACGCCTGTGCATAAGCAGAAGTTTCGATATATGTTACGTGGTGACCCGCTCTGGCCAGATATACAGAATCTACGCCCAGGCCATCTCCAACAGTTAAAATTTCAAGATTCTGTCCGAGATTTTTATAAAGGTATTTTCCTATGCGCCTGCGGATTCTCCGCTTACGTTTATTAAGATTCCATACGATAAGTTCATAAAGGAAGGCATCAGTTTGGGAATAAAACTCAGTTAGTTTGTCAGTCCACACATGAGGTTCAAGACCGTATTGGCGCATGGCGATGGATACATTGATACCGGGATTGTCGCGTTCCTTATACAGACGTGAGCGTACCAATGTTGGAGATTCATTAGTTAGCTGAGACAGCCAATCGACGATTTTTTCCTCGTCGTTGAAATAGTCAGGTACTGACGGAGGCAGTTTCATATTATCTTTTCACCACTCTTCATGTTTTGCAAAGTTTATATTTTTCACGGTTTTTATTATTTGTCGTGGAAGACCTAATGCTTTTTGGAAATCGTTGCAGCTTGCCATGCTAATCCTTCACGAAATTCACAATTATTCTTATTTTAGTATTCTGCTTCCATTGTAACGAAATACTCCCTTAATCCCATACAAAATCCTTATTCATTTTTGGCTAAGATTTCTTTTGCGAACTGGCAGTCTTTTGCGATTTGTGCAGAGAGTTGTTCGGGTGAGTCGAATTTTTGCTGGTGTCTGATGAAACGAACAAAATCCATTGCGAGGTATTTGTCGTATAAATCTCCCGTATCCTTACCGAGTATGTGTGCTTCAACCAACAAGGGGTGGTCGGAAATAAAAGTTTTGGCCCTTCCTATGCTAAACGCGGCAGGAATTCTATTTGTACTTTTGCAGAGTTGTTCTTCGGTGTCGGCTATTTCCACGAAGCCGGCATAGACACCCTCAGCAGGTATAATTCTGTTAACAGGTTCAATATTTGCAGTAGGAAATCCTAATTGTTTGCCTTTTCCCTTACCTGGAGTTGTTCGACCTGACAGTCGATAATATCTACCTAAAGCTTGTGCAGCATCAACAACTTTGCCCTTATGCAGCAAATGGCGAATCAGGGTGCTGGAGGCCCTGGTATTTTGCTCGCCGGCAAGTTCAATTTTTTTGCCTGGTACAATAACAAGTTCGAAACCTAATTTCTCTCCCAGCTCTTTGAGTATCTGGACGTTACCGCTTCTGCCGTAACCAAAATTAAAATCTTCCCCTTCGACCACAACAGCCGGCTTAGAAGACTTTTGAAGAAACTTATCGACAAAGCTCTCCGGCGACAGGTTCAAAATCCTATAGCTACTCTCCAAAATTACCATGCAATCCACACCTAAATGAGCAAGCAAATGTTTTTTCAATATCATTGGTGTTAACACACCGGGTGCTTTTTCCGGATTTAAGATAGCCACAGGATGGGGCTCAAAAGTCATCAGAACAAGCTCTGAGTTCCTTTGGTCGGCGAGCTTTCTCGCAATACTGATTATTTCCTGATGGCCGAGGTGAACACCGTCGAAATTACCGATAGTCAGTACACAACCTTTTTTTACCTTTGTTAATTCCTCAAGGCCCGATGTTGTTTCAATAATCTTCACTTTTGTCTTACCTGTCTTATTTAAGTAAATTATTATTTTCGCACGTTACAAGCTTTTATCAGAGCACCATAAATCGCATTTCGTTGCTCTGTATCATTGTCCTGCTCCGGATGCCATTGAACGAATAAGCCGAATCCCCCATCGATTCTTTCCATAGCCTCAACAACACCATCTTCGCTATGGGCTATCACTTTCAAATTCTTCCCTACGTCCTTGACCGCCTGGTG
>JAVVFI010000367.1:0-5429 GCA_032250555.1 Sedimentisphaerales bacterium | reverse complement strand
CTATCTGTAGGAAAGTTTCACCCTGATTCTGGGCGAATGCGGCATTATGACAACTCAAACAGTTGATTTCAAGCTTGCCAGAGATATACTCGCGCATAATCTCATCCATATCCTCGGTTTCAAGCTCTCCGGCTCCACCGCCGGGTGTATGCCGGCCGAATAACTTGATAAATTCCCGGCTTGATAGCCCAATCTGTTCAGGTCTGAAAGTCCCGGGCCATGAACGATATGAAAGAGGAATCTGAGTGCCTGTCCGGGCATCTGCAAGTATCCATGGCTGCCCGGGCCGCCCTGGAGAAATATTCGGATCAGTAGCACTGAAATGCCAGCCTTCTCTGATTAAGCCGTAACTGTGACATCCCCCACAGGTCCAGCGCATTGAAAACGGCAGAAGAGTTTGGTCATCAGGGTAAATTTTACTTCCCTGCTCGCCGTCTTCGTTTCCAGCAACAAGAGGGATAAGATGAGTTGGATGTGCCCGGCTGCCGTCACTTTCATCGCCAAGAAGTTTGCCGGGGGTTTCGGCCCCCGCTGCCTGGTTTTCGAAGCAAACGGTGACTGCAGACAGGTACAATACCATCAAACACACGAAGCCTGTTAATATCAATCCTTTTCTCAATGTACAGTCAATCCTTTCTTCAAAAGATGTTAACATTCATCGAAGAAATTGTATAGAACGATATATTTTTAACAAGCGTTTTTTTATACCTCAAAGTCTTCCGGCTTGAATTCCAGCCTCCTGCCGGCTGCTATCGCTTCATTAACCTTCAATACTGTAACCGCTGTTTCGTATCCGATTTCACCGGGGCAATTCAGCTTGGCCTTACCGCGAATCGCATCGAAGAAGTTCTCAAGGTGAAATTGGTGATAATGCTTGTTACCCATGCTTACAGGTATGTCATAACTTGGCGGTTTCGGCGATTCCCTCACATCAAGCACTGCATCGCCGGCGGGCTTTTCTTCCTCTTTTTTGTCCGGTTCCTTGATGATACCCATCTTGATCCATTTTTCCCAGCTCGTAGCTTGGACCCAAGCTTCACGGTATATGGTATTCCGTCCCGAAGCTTCTGAGATTTCAAGTGAGCCTTCATCACCCATAAAGTTTTCAAAGTAACCCTTGCTGCTGTTGCTCGTTATGGTCTGATAGAACGCCCTGACGGTCCGGTCGCCAAGCTCGTACTCATAAATTGCCATAACATTGTCATACCATTCGTGCGATGTTTCACGAAGTGGGGGTTTCCAGTAATCGACACCACCACTGGCCATCACAGCCTTGGGATTAGTGCCAAGGAACCAGCTATAGATGTCTATCTGGTGCGAGCCGAGGTCAACAATCGGGCCGCCTCCGAGCCCCTTATACCAGCGCCAGTTCCTGAACTGCTGCATCGACTCGTAACCATATTTTTTCAGTGTTGCCGGATCAATAACAGCATTTCTCGGAAAACCTAAATCTTCACACGCCGTCTTGCTGCGGTTCCACTGGCCATTTACACATGTTATCTTACCCAATAGCTTTGCGTCAGTGATTATTTTATCATAGACGTGCCTGTACTTCGGATTACTGCGACGCTGATGGCCTATCTGCAGCAGCTTGCCCGACTTCTTCGCAGCTTCCATCATCTTTTTTGCGCCTTCAAGAGTGTTGGACATCTCCTTTTCGCAATAGACGTGCAATCCTGCTTCCAGGCAGGCAATGGTATGCGGTGCGTGCCAGAAGTCCGGCGTGGCAATTATCACAGCATCAAGGTCTTTTTCCTTGGCAAGCATCTCCTGGTAATCTTCATAAGTATTGTTCTCGTGTTTATACCTCGTCAACAGACGGGATACACGTTTTTGATTAAAATCTGTCCAAATATCACAAACCGCCTTAATTCGAATACCCGGTATCTTAAGGATGGAGTTCATCAGGACCTGCCCCTCGGCCCCGCAACCGAGTAAAGCTATGTTAATATCATCTGGTTTTCCGCCGCCGGCTCCTAAAACCGCCGGCGAAAATGCCAGCCCGGCACCTGCCGCCGCTGTCGTACGAAGGAAACTACGTCTGTTAATTTTCTTGTCAGATATTTGATTATTCATCGTCTTTCTGTCAGCTCCATAAATTTAACATATTACACTAATCATCAATCTTTTATCACCGCGTAATATAACACCGCAGCATATCACTGTCAAGCACACACTTGACGATTTTTTCTGTTCATACTACCCAAAAAACTGCGGTAATCCAGTAACTAAATGTACTAAATCGTCAATCATGGTAGTTCTACATAGCTAATCTACCAAAGGCTTCACGATTATATTGCGATATGCAACTGGACCGTGATTGCCCTGGAACATAATCGGCCCGAAAGGCCCTTCTATGCCTACTAAAGGGCCGCCCGTTACTCCGCCCGTCATTTCGAGGTTCTTCTTATGCAATAACTTGCCATTGAGTTCTATCTTCTTAAATGTTGCATGACTAATCTTTTTGCCGTTGGCATCGAACCTTGGCGCCTTAAATTCAATCTCATACTGCTGCCACTGACCCGGCCTCAGGGAAGCGTTCACTAAAGGTGCACCGGCACCATAAATCGCTCCCATATCTCCTGCGCCCATCGTTTCTTTCCCCCAGCTATCCAGCACCTGAATCTCATATTCACCCATCACATATATACCGGAATTGGAACCTCTCGGCACCATAACCTGTATCTCGATACGGCAGTCGCCGAATTTTGCTTTGGAATATATATCGATGCTATCACCGTGCTCAGCCGCCAGATTCATCATTTCACCCTGACCTTCGACCTTTACCAACATCTTCGGGTCATCAGACGACATCTTTGCTTTGCCGGCTACCCATTTACTCTTTTCCTGATCGCCCTTGACCGCCCAGCCGTCGAGGTTTTTGCCGTTGAACACTAAAACCGCATCGCTATATTTCGGCTGTAGATGTTTAATGCGGATATCTTTGAACTCAACAAGCATAGGTGGACCGGCATGTATCTGAAGTGCCAGAAGGCCTTCTCTTGCAGCACCTTTAGTATCCTTCGGGTCGCCGGGATTGGTCACCCGGTCATTATCTATCAACTCCATTGTCTTATAGCCGTTAAGATAGTGCTTCAAATGGTTGCCCTGAGCGATGATTCTATACTCATTCCAGTCTTTTTCCTTATAGTAGCCTTCCTTTATAAGCTCATCCTGGTCGGACACATTCCCAATGACATTCTTCTCGCCGTCCTTATCGATAACCATCATATCACCAACGTTCACCAGCCACCCCCTGCCTCTCTCGTGGTAGAGAAAACCGACCTTGCCAGGTGTGTTTTCAACCTCTGCTTGATAACCGCTGACAACCCACTTGCTAACTTCCTTGCTGCGGTACTGCACGCCGGAGTTGCCGTTACGGATACGAAATTTCAAACGCAGTTCAAAATCCCGCAGCTTTCCGCCTCGCCAGATAAGGAACGTATTGCCGCGCGTCGGGTTTTCAGGGGTGGTTTCTCCACGAATGACACCATTTTTGGCCGACCACAGCCGCATATCGCCGTCCCAGCCGTTCAGGTCCTTACCGTTGAACAGTGAGTCCCATCCCTCGGATGAATTTGAATCACCCGCAAGTGCAGTCCCCATCTGGCCTGTTATAAATGTCGGAAACAAAATAATAGCCAATATGGTGACGGCATGAGCCATACCATGACAGACGAACGATTTATTTTTCATAATTTTCATATGTAACTACCTCATTGTAAATAATCTTAGTCGAACGATTTAATTTTGAGATTTCTGAACCAGACGGGATTGCCGTGATATTGGAAGCCAATATGCCCTTCACGCGACATGTCCTTGTAGGCATAGCGGAACTTGTTCCTGGTGCCGGCGGCAACTGGAGGACCGGGATTCTTACCGGCTTCGGTCCATTGATTCAGGTCCATATCGATAATATCTTCACCGTTAAGATTGATATAAATCTTATTGTCCAGACAGGTGATGACATAGTGGTTCCACTTGCCCGGCCCTTTGTTGGCGTCTTTCGAGGGCGAGACGCAATCGTAAACGGCTCCGTTCTGGCCGTGCTTGGTTCCATCGGTAGTGGCGTGAATCTGTATTTCGATAGTGGTGTTGATCCAGTTTCTCAGATCGGCCCCGCGGATGAAGACGCCGCTGTTGCCGCGTTCGGGTATTTTATAATCGAGTTCGAGTATGAAATTGCCGTAACGCTCTTTTGTCCAGATAGTACCGTGGCCTTCGGGCGTGGGCGTAAGGACGCCGTCGCCGTCAAAAGCCCAGGAACCGGCTTCCATTATAGTGTTCGAGAGGTCCTTCTTGAAAACGTCCTTGTACTCGACATCGCTCAATCCGGCTGCTGCCTTCCTGAAGTACACAACACAGCCTGAAATTTCGGGCATAGAGTTCAGCCAGTTGTGCTCATACTCAATAGAAAAAACACCCTTGAACTTCTGACGGTCAAGCTCGGTTAGTATTTCCTTGAAATCGCCTGCCCCTGTACCCCATATTACATCGTGCGCATCGCGATTGCCGAATTCGTTCAAATCTTTGATGTGAAGGCTTATAATACGGCCTTCGAGTTTCTTGATCGCCTCGACCGGATTTATACCCGAGCGCATCCAGTGACCTGTATCGGCGCAGGCTCCGATTCGCGTGCTGCGTCCCTTGCAAACCTTCAGAACCGTATCAGGATTCCAATAATGCGAAGGTTTGGGGTGATTGTGAATGGCAACGTTAATTTTATATTCGTTGCATAATCTCTCTATGAGGTCAAACGCGTCCTCAGGCGGTTCTGAGACTATCGTTTCGATTCCCATATCCAGCGCAAAATCGAAGACCTTTCGACATTCAGCCTCATTGTTCGGAAGCGATACTACACCGTAGTTCTTAAGTTGTACCCCCGATTCCCGGAGTTTTTGAAGCATTAACTTCCTGTCCGCGGAAGACATATTGTGATCGGTTTTGACATCGGGTTTTTCTTTGCTGAGCGTCTGACCCGGATAAGCCTCTATATAGCGCATTTCAAGTGCTTTGGTCTTGTCCACCGCTTCGAAAAACGTAAAGCGATTGAAACTATAAGCCTGCATACCCAGTTTCCAGCCGTTAACATCAAAGGCTTTTGCCTGAGGTGCCCAGCTAACACACAAAATAATGGCCAGTACACCAACAATAAGTTTTGTTTCTTTGTTCATTTCTATTTCTCCTGTTAATAAGACGTTATTCCCCAAAAAATAGTATAGGAATCCTCTAAAAATTCATAATTCGAGGTTCCCGGCAATTATAAACTCCAGCCTTCACGATATTCTCGTTTGAGGTATTTGTCGCCATCAGATACATTGGTAATTTTGAAGTTCGGCCCATCCCAGAATAGCTTTTTGCCTGCACGAGCCGCCACGTTACCCAACAGTATAGTTTCGCTCAAAGGCCCTGAGTAATCGAAACTGGCC
>JAVVFI010000366.1:0-5430 GCA_032250555.1 Sedimentisphaerales bacterium | reverse complement strand
ACATCGAAAGATAAGAGTCTCTTACCCCACTGGTTCGGTATAGTCTCAGTCCCCTCAATCGAATAAAGGAAATACTCACTAAGCCCTTCTTTCCTGATTTCCTTGCGGTCTAATTTATCACTGAATGCAGCCCCAAGACTATCGGCATCGCCGTTAATGAACAAATAGTTATCTTCTCCCAACTTCTGCCCTTGCAGCATCCCTCCCATCATACCACCGCCCATACCGCCCATCTCACCTAAGCCGATCGGCCTGTTATATGGATACTGGCGTTTAGCAAGTTCTGCTATCTCATCGAGTATATGAACATTACCCACAATCAGCCGCGTCTCGGCCTCTTCATAATCCTCCCCGCTGTGATTGTTTACTCGCACATAGCCCTGAAGTTGCATCGTCTCTTCATCTTCTGCCAGTGTTCCCATATAAAACGCCCGCCAGGAAATTCCGCTCGTGAAATACGTTATCTCGAACGGTACCTGGCCGCTGACCTCTGAATGGATGAGCCAGCGGCCAAGCTCCCGCAGCCTCGCTGGAAACACCAACTGTTCAATATCAATTTTATCCGCCTGCTCCAACGGCTCAAGTGACAGCGAAGTCGGGTCAATCAAAGTATTGGCCCACATAAATTGAAGCCAGTTCCACCCCCTCTTCATAGTCAAATTCCGCCTCTCCCGAACAAGCGTCATATCAGAGGAATTATAAATCGTTAGCTGAACCTTGTCCCGCCTCGGCAAAGTAACTAATTCTATCGCGCTTGCCGGCGCAAAAGGAGGCTGCTCAGATATCGCCTCATCTTTAGGTTTACCCTTCGCAGCATACAGACTCGCAGCCTCTTCCATAGGTGCCATCGAAAGTGTCGCCTTCCTTGACATGTCATTTTTTTGCACACCCCTTACTTGTGTAATATCTGGCTTGCTTGCGGCTTCCATTTCCGTCATCGGTGCAATAGACCGGCTGCTTCGAAATTCCATTTTATCCGCCAACGGGGCCGTCTGTTGAGCAGCTTCCCGCTGCTTTGTCCTATGTTCATTAAACTGATTAGCAACCAGCACCAATCCCACCACTATCACCGCCGCTGCCGAGCTCATCCACACCGGCCTCTTAAACCAGGCAATTTTTTTCACAACAGGTCTGCTTGCCTGCTCAGTAACACGCGAAATCAAGTCCTCGGAAATCTCTGTCTTCTCACTCAATAAATCCAAAGCCGAATATTTCCGCTGCAGTTTCTCCAGACCTTCCCGGCATTGGCCGCAGCTTTCCAGATGTTCGGCAGCCTCATTTATCCCGGCATCCGAGCCCAGCTTGAACTGATATTCGATAAGTTCTTTTTCTGTAAGATGACGTTTCATTTTTACTGCCCCTGAACATCAGGTAATTTTTGCCCCAGGGTCTTCAGTGCCCTGAACATTTGCGTTTTCACCGTCCCAAGAGAACAGCCCAAAACCTTAGCTACTTCCGGGTAACTAAGCTGCTGATAATAGGCTAATACAAGCGTTGCCCTCTGCCTCGATGGAAGTGACATAACCGCCTCTCTCACCTGCCGCACCTGCTCAGCCTTCTCCGCTTCCTGCGATGGCTCCTGCGTATCGTCTGCCAGCGCAACGGCGCTCAGCTCTTCGCTGTCTCCGTCATTGCAATCGAGTTTCTGATTCAGCGATACCATTCGTTTCCCTTTGCCCCTCCGCATACCATCGATAGCCGCATGTGTCGCAATTGTAAAAAGCCAGCTCTTGAATTGACTGCCTCGAAATGTATGGGCTTTTTCATGTACACGCTTAAAGGTCTCCTGAAAAAGGTCCTCGGCTTCATGGCGATTCCGGCTCATTCGAGTCAAATATCCTAACAAACCGTCCCCGTATCGGCGTACAAGCTCAACAAACGCCTTCGGATCGCCCTTACAATGGGCTTCTACCAAACTTTTATCGGTGCTTTCCATTGAGGCCATATTACTCCAGCTATCTGTATAAACGGCTATCGTAGCTTATCGGTTGACAAATAATGAAGGATTTTTTACGGAAAAAATGACCCTGCCGGTGCTGTGAGCCCGAAGAAATCCTCCGCATACGTTGTTTACAGTCCGCTCAACCCGTTTTTCCCCGCCTGCTGCTGTTTTTATCTATTTCGACTTAGGTACAGGCTTATCCATCGCCCAGAAAACCGCGTTAATAAGCATCTTGCGAAACTGAGCATTGTTAAAGTCGTCCGGATGCCCCAATGACGAATAAAATACCCGTGACCTCTTATACCTGTTCGTCCACGCCACCGGCTCAGGCTCCTTATCGGGAATCGTGCCAATCAGCAGCCGCGTTGTTGATTCACTAAGCGGGCGCACCTCGTACAGCGAGCCGTCGCTTGTAATCGGCAGTTCCACACCTGCCAGTATCGGATGATTCTTGGCCTTGGCTGCCGGCGTAACCGTGCATTTTGGCCCGCTGCCGTGATGGCCGTGATAATTTCCCCCCAATACCTCCGGATCGAGCTTTTTCCATTCGGCATAACCGTCCGGCGCATTACCTCGGGTATCGAACGCATGACTGGCCGTCCGCAATCCTATTAACGGCCTGCCGCTTGCCATATAGTCACGGAAATATTTCATCTGCTCCGCTGGCAGCGCCCTGCGCCGCGCGAACAGCACCGCCAAATCCGCATTAGCAAGCGCCTCCATACCCGGAACATAGTGTCGCCCCGGATCATTTTTGTCTGTGCTCCCCTGGAGCACCTCGCAGTAAAGCCCGTATTTTGTCTTAAGCTCATTCGCAAATTCCGGAAGTGTCTCGGCTGACCCATATTCACTCTCAGCCGAAATGAAAACCACCCGCTGCCGCTTATCATTCTTAAAACGAAACGCGGGCCGCCCCGTAAATACCGTCGAAGTGATCGTCGGGCACACATACTTTTCTACATGCTCGACCACAAGGTCCGTCCCCGTAAAATGATTAACAAAAGGCCGCATCCGTGAGTTGTACATCGTATCGGTCATATCCCGCATCAGCACAACGTTCTTGCCGTACCTCGACATATTCCGCAGCCCGAACGGCCGCCCTAATACGCACATATTGGTATGCACACCCATAATGATAACATTCTCGATACCTCGCTGCTCTAACAGGTTCCATATTTCCACGCCCGAGTCGCTTATCGCGTCCTCGTTGCGAATCTCGATTGCTCCCACCTGCTTTCGCCATGGCGAGCCCTGCTTGCACACCGGCTCACAATCACAACCCCCGTCCGAATGGTCGATGGGGTATCCTAACGTCTCTTCATTGTCGTCAATCCAGTTGCGCCATTTACTGATGTCCCCCGGCAGGTTCGCCGCCTTAGGTGCGTCCTTTGCAGTCTTCCGCCCCGGATGGTCCTTATAAAAATCAACCGTCCCGCTCGGTGCATGAATTATCAGCACGCCTCTGTTTCTCGCCCTGCGAACAACTCTGTTCATCCTCGGCGCAAGCTCCCCGACCCTGCTCGTCGCCCCCTTGCACCAGTGCTGGTCCCACATGTCGCAGATAATAATAGCAGTCTGCTCAGGCTCCCATTCCATCTGCTTTCGCACGACCCTGTATCGGCCCGTACCGTCACCTGCCGCCTCGCGTGCCCGCGCATCGAACACCAGCTTCTTCCCTGACCCGCGCGCCCCCTCAGCCCGCATTGCCGGATATAAGCAAACTAATAAACCTGATAATAGCACGCAAACAAAAGTAAATTTCACGAATCGATGCCTCTTCATAAAAAATGCCTCCTTCAACATAAGCAGCAAATCTTAACAGCACAGCTTCTAAGTATTTCACGATATGCTACCACAGAATCGATCCAAATACAACCTTATTGCTTACACAACAGGTGACCGGGATAACTGTACTTGTGATGAGTAATCACTTTGGGAATAGCCGTACGAAAACAACACCATGCCTCGGCACTTTGGCCTTGAATTGATTCTTATAAGTGCCTAAGTCTTTTTGGCGCCACAGGTCTCGAACTCGCTGCTGGCCCGTAATGCCGAGGTCTTCCCATGTCACTGCTATCTCGGTCTGGATTTCGGCGGTATTGAACAGGCCGACCGCCTTCGAGCCGTCTTCCATGTCCTTGGCCATAACAAAATAATCTTCGGTCTCCTCTATAATAGGGCCCTGTTTGCCCAGCGGGTCCTGGTTTATCTCGATGACCTCTGCGTTGCAAAGAATATTAAGCGTAAACTCATCCAGCTTTTCCATATCACCGGAAAAAATAAGTGGGGCCGCCATCAGGCACCACATCGACATATAAGAATACTGCTCGTTGGGCGTCAGCGTGGTCAGTGTCCCCACGGCCTGTTTGTGGGCGTTGCCGACCCAGCCGATAAGGATATAATCCGGGTCGTTCCATTGCCCCGGCTTGGCATGTTCCCAGTGCCTCGCGTTACTAAGCCCGATATGATAAAATCCCGGCAGCTCCGCCCCTCGTGCAAGGCCTAAATCGCCCGTTGTCCGCCAGCAGTTCCCGCCGACCGACCCCGCCCATTCCCAAACGTCACCCATACCATACTGGCATAGATTATAGACGATGTCACGGTCAAGATTTTTCAGAATATTGCCCATCTTGCGGTAAGGCTTCTGCATCCGTTCGAGCCCTTCACCGTCCGCGACCCGGCCGTAGGAACACCAGTCATATTTCAAAAAGTCAAATTCCCACTCGGCGAACTTCTCCGCGTCAATCTGTTCATGCTGATAAGTGCCCGTGTACCTCTGGCACGTTTGTGGCCCCGGCGATGTATATAGCCCCGCCTTCAGTCCCTTATAATGAATATAATCCGCCAACGCTTTCATATCGGGAAAGTATGCGTTGGAATTAATCGCGCCGTCATCATCGCGTATTTCGCCCGCCCTCTTCGGGTCTTCATCATCCGGCTTAACCATCCAGCAGTCGTCGATATTGACATACTGATAACCAAAGTCCGCCATCCCTGTTTTTATCATAGCATCAGCCGCTCTGCGCATGTGCCCGTCTGTCACTCGGGCATAGTGGATATACCAGCTATTCCACCCCATCGGCGGTGTAAGTGCCAACGAGTCACCGACGACAATTGTAAAAGCCTTCTGCATCGACCCCCGGCTGTTGGCCGCTTTGAGTTTGACAGCATATTCACCTTCCTGCTCAGGAGCCGTGCCTCTGATAATACCTGTATCTGGCTCTAAATATAAAGTTTCGGGAAGATTCTCTGCACTGAAAGTAAGCGGCCTTTTTCCGGTACAGGGTACGCGGTAAATAAACGGCCTCCCCGGCCTGCAGCCATAAACCTTCGGTCCGTTGATACGCGGTTTCACCCCCGGCTTGGGTGTAAGGATTACCTTTTTCTCATTTATCTCCGGCGCATCAATCGCCACTGGGTCTTTCCCTGCAACAATGAAAGCCGCCTGTGCCCAGTCTGCGTGGTCGCTGTTAGTGCTGTCTCCCGCC
>JAVVFI010000365.1:0-5431 GCA_032250555.1 Sedimentisphaerales bacterium | reverse complement strand
GCAGACTACTACCTGTCTAAAAACAAAAACGTTACGATTCTTGATAATTTGTCACGTTCCGGCACCCAAAAAAATGTTGATTGGTTACAGAAACAGCATGGAAGCCTGATAAAATTTGTAAAAGGTGATGTTCGAAATGCTGATAGAATCTTGCTTGAACTCGTTGAAAATGCCGACGTTGTATTTCATCAAGCTGCTCAGGTTGCCGTAACAACATCGGTTACCAATCCGCGCGAAGATTTTGAGGTAAATGCTGCAGGTTCATTTAATGTGCTTGAGGCAGTACGACTCTCATCTTCAAAGCCGATTGTGGTCTTTAGCTCTACAAATAAAGTCTATGGCAAGATGGAAGATGTGGAAATCGTCGAAAGGGACGGTCGGTACGAATATGCCAGTCTCAATTCAGGTGTACCAGAGATGCGAACTTTGGATTTTCATTCTCCTTACGGTTGTTCAAAAGGATGCGCTGATCAATATATGATCGATTATTCACGCATCTACGGCCTCAAAACAGTTGTGTTTCGCCAATCTTGTATTTACGGTCCTCATCAGTTTGGAATTGAGGATCAGGGATGGGTGGCATGGTTTTCTATAAGAGCGATGCAAAATCTCCCCATAAGTATTTATGGAGATGGTAAGCAGGTTCGGGATGTACTATACATAGAAGATTTGATTAGGGCATATGAAGCCGCGATTGAAAATATTGATAGTACAAAGGGTCATGCCTATAATATAGGCGGGGGGCCAAACAACACTCTTTCACTTCTGGAATTGATAACGATTCTCGAAGAGCATTTTGGAATGAAGCTGGACTGTCAATTTGAAGACTGGCGTCCCGGCGACCAGTTGATCTATGTGAGTGATATTCAGAAAGCCGGGGAAGTTCTTAAGTGGAAGCCTTTAATCAGCCCTCCCGAAGGAGTAAAAAAACTTTTGGAGTGGTTAATACAGAACCGAGACCTTTTTTCAGCATCGAAATAAAAGTGTATAAGAAAATGCCTATCATAAATAAGAACACAAATAATAGTCTGGACAGAATATTGAACCACTTAGCCTGTCCGAAGTGTGCTGTAAAATTAAATTGGCAGACTTTATATCTTCATTGTGACTCATGTAATACATCTTATCCGGTTGACAAGGGAATAGTTGATCTTCGAAAAAATACAAATTGTGATGATAATGAAATCAACCAATGGGATGAACATTGGGACGGAAGTAAGCAAGAAGCTCTGTCACAAAAATTCTTTAGTTTCTACCGCAAGACAGTATGCGCTCGGACGGTACGCCACTTTGTAAACCGCTATTTTAATACCACAGGAATTTTTGTCGAAGCTGGCTCCGGAACAGCTGAAACGTCCAGCAGGATCAACAAACTCGGATCACAAAGAACTCTTGTGGCTCTTGATGCTATTTTTCATGTTTTAGAGAGGTGTCACCCAGTTATGGACGTGCGAGTATGCGCGAATATTTTCCATTTGCCTTTCTGTGAAGATTCAATTGACGGAATATGGAATTTAGGTGTGATGGAGCATTTTACTCATGAACAAATAGATCAAATTATGCAAGAATTTTTTAGGGTTTTAAAACCAAAGGGAACTATTATATTATTTTGGCCGGCTGCTAATTCGATTCCACCAAAACTACTGAATTTCGGGGAAAATCTTATTAATAAAATGAAGCGAACAAAAGACTTTCGCTTTCATCCCCCTGAGATATCCCAGCTTCAATCAACTAAAGAATGTTATGATATACTTGAGCGGAATGGATTTAAAGTATCTCACATTGACTTTGGCCTTAAAAGCCTGATGGCGTTTAAGACAGTTATAGGAGAGAAAAAGTAAATTGAAGTACCACTATCTACCCGTAGAGCCTTCAAAATTTCAGCCTTCAGGACTTGTTTGGTAAGTTCAGGATTAAAGCTATAGTTATCGCTAAATTTATGAAAAGAATTATAGAGCGAACTTAAGGTTTACTACTAAGCTATTATATTTGTTTTATGCAATATGAGTATTATCTAAACTGGAGCACAATATGAAAGTACTCTTGGTCAAACCCGGCAATCTGAGTGACCATATACAACCTTCGTTGGGCCTGGGATATATTGCGGCCCAAATCAGGCAAAACCATAATGTTAAAATCGTGGATTGCATAAAGGATAAGCTTACCGGTGATCAAATTCGCCCGGTATTAGAAGAATTTCAACCGGACTTGGTGGGCAGCCAATGTTATAGTATGGACCTTCCAAATGTTAAGCTTATACTGCAAACAGTTAAGTCTTTTAATAAGAACATTATAACAATTGTTGGAGGAGCCCACCCAACAGCCTTGCCGAATGAAACCATGGATTTCTTAGGCTCAGATCTGCTTGATTTTGTTTTTGTTGGAGAAGCAGAAATTGGATTCCCAAAATTTCTCACAGTGCTTGAGGCGGATAGGCAGAATGATTTTTCTGAAGTTCCAGGGCTTTGTTGGAAAGAAAATGGAGTATTACGCATAAATCAAAAAGAACCCGTCGAAGATTTGGGCAGCATTGGAATACCGGCTTGGGATTTATTAAAGCCGGACTCCTATCCTTTCTCTCCTCATGGCGTTGTGTGCATGAATTATCCTATCGCTCCCGTTATGGCAACCCGGGGCTGCCCATATAAATGCACTTTCTGTACGACCTCCGGATCAATGCTTCGTAAAAGGCCGATAGAGTCGATTATTAAGGAAGTAAAACTACTATATGATCAATATGGCATACGTGAATTTCATATGGTGGATGATAATTTCACGATGGACATGGATTATGCTAAGCAGCTTTTGCTGAGCATTATTGAATTAAATATTGATGCAACCTGGGCTACTCCAAACGGGATTCGATTAGATCGGGTAGATAAAAGAATCCTGGAACTAATGAAAGATGCAGGATTTTATTCGATTTCATTTGGCGTTGAGTCGGGTTCTGAACGTATCAGGAAAAAGATGAGGAAAGGATCAACGACTGAGAAGGTTCGCAAAGACCTTGAGTTGGTGAAAGAAGTTGGCGGGATTGACATGACTGGATTTTTCATGCTGGGCTTTCCCGGAGAAACGCGGGAAGATATTGAGATGACTCTGCGATTTTCCAGGGAGCTGCCCCTTCAGAGAGCAACTTTTCATGCTTTTATTCCATTGCCCGGCACAGAAGTTTGGGAAGAGATGGCAAATACCGGAGAACTTGCCCGGGTAGATTGGGAGAATTATTTCTTCTGGGCCGGTGCATATATACCTCAGGGACTGACACACAAAGAACTGAAGAATCTACACCGAAAAGCATTTATGCTCTTCTACTTACGACCCAGAATCATTTTTCAAAATCTTAAGTACATACTTAAGCCTCGTGTGTTATGGTATGCGATACGTTATCTTTTTCGACGAATCAAGTCGTGATTGGTCATTAATTTTGAGATACTTACACCATTTATGAAGATCTTCAAAATTTTAAGAATAATTAATCCCTCTTCAAAAAAATGTCCCTGTTAAACACTTCAACAAGTTGACTATAACTGTTATCAATGTATTCGCAGAAAGGATAGGATCATGTCCAAAGTTAGTATTATAATACCGGCGAGAGATGAAGAAGCTACTCTCGGAAAAGTGCTTGAAGACCTCTACAAAGTGATTCCACAATTGAGCAACCATGAGTTTGAGGTTATTTGCGTAGATGACCATTCAACCGATGCAACAGTGTCTATAGCTCAATCCTTTGGGGCTAAAGTGATTGAGAATAAACTTAAATCGGGCAAGGGGACGGCCCTTCGTTCCGGGTTTGAAGAGGCTACTGGTGATATTTTTGTGATGATGGATGCGGACTACTCACACCGCCCTGAGGATTTGCCGATTTTTCTCGACGCGATGAAGGACGGGATCGGACTCGTGATTGGCTCTCGTATCATCGGAGGAAGTGAAGAGTATTCGAACATTCGTGCATTGGGGAATGTATTCCTGAGTTTATGTGTCGGACTGTTCTTGGGACGCTATCTTTCTGATGCACTTAACGGATACAAAGTTTTCCGGCGGGACGTCTTTACGGATTTTCAATACACTTCGAGGGCTTTCGAAATCGAGATTGAGATTATTGCAAACACTCTTCGAAAAAACTATCGTGTTGTTGAGGTTAATAGCCATGAGAGAGCGCGGGCCGGAGGAAAGATGAAATCCAGTGTAGTTCGTCATGGGACTCGCTTTTTTCTTCGGATATTTTGGGAGAGACTCAAAGGAATTAAGTCTAAATCCATGGAAACAAGTGATGATTCCACTGCTGCTTAATCGCCGGAGAAAGAAATCTATTTACGTCTTACTAAATCTGAATTGAAATAGATTCCATGATTTATAATCTTGCTTTAAAACTTGTATTTATCTTGATAGGAATATCTGTTTTTGTCTGGGCATTTTCTGATCCTCGTTTTAGAGATACGGAAGGATTTCTTGATGGGACATTCTGTCTTATGGTCTCTATAAGTGCAGCTTTGATTGTTTTAGGATGGACGATAGCGGGACGCCTTAAAAAATCAGCATTCTGGTTTGTACTTGCGCTTATGGGACAGGCCGTGTCTCTGCAAATGATTGAAGCTGGGCCGTATTGTACCTACCAGCACTTCGAACCTCTAAAAGAGATTCACCCAATACTCCTTATTTGTCTTGCAGTACAAACTGTATTTGTTGTCACTGGTTTCAGAACTCGCTGGGCAAAGATGCGGGTATGGTTTGTACATCACTTTAAACTCTGGCAGCTTTTAGCCATTGGCTTTATCTTTTTCCTCTATAGTGCGGCGATGTCAAGTAGTATAAAGATTTATTTGACTGAACTCTTTTTTGCCGCCTTCGTGCAGACTGTGAACTTGGGGAATATTGTGCTTTTTGTATGGGTTTTACCAGCTGAGGCTGTCGTATATTTGAAGCAAAAATTCGACAAAATATTTGGGCAATCCGGTAACGGAGAAACAGGAATTGCCAAAAAATTGGATCGTTTTGCATTAGGCGCAGCAATTTGGGTAACAGTACTTGCAGGAATTCTTTCTATTGTTTCTTACGAAAAGCATCCCCATATTCCCGATGAGATAAGTTATATCTATCAATCGCGTTACTTTGCAGAGGGAATGATTACAATGCCTGCCCCTGCTGTTCCCGAAGCTTTCAATCTGTTTCTAATGGACAACGACCACAGCAGGTGGTATTCGGCTCAATTACCGGGGTGGCCAGCGGTTCTGGCGCTTGGATTCTTATTGAGAGTTCCATGGCTCGTTAATCCTGTTCTTGCAGGTGTTAATATATTGCTCATTTTCCATTTTCTTCTGGAGCTTTATGACCGTCGCACTGCACGCATGGCGATTTTTTTATTGTGTTTTTCTCCTTGGTATGTCTTTATGGCTATGAACTTCATGGGGCATACTTTTACCCTTACTTG
>JAVVFI010000364.1:0-5443 GCA_032250555.1 Sedimentisphaerales bacterium | reverse complement strand
AGTTGGTATCAATTGGCAGTTTACCACTGCTGATGCCAGAGTTAAATTGAGAAAACTATATCCAGTAATTTAGCCGGGACATAGTACTAGGAATTTTATAAATGCCTCAATTAATTGATTTTCATCCTTTGACTTCTCTTCAGACCTTTCACCAGATTCCTTAGCCTCAACATCAATCCGCACAACATTCGGCAAACCCATGAATTCTATGTTGGTTGCGAGAATATCGTCAGGTCTCTGTGTAAAGATGAGCTTCACTTTTGGTGGCAAATCCGGAATAATTTCCAACCAGTTTCTTTCAAGTTCAACCGGCATTGTGGGATTAGCGTCAATTCCAATTACCCTCCGATGCAAATCCCCAAACTCATCCACTGAATTAGAAAGGCTTCTTAGGATATGTTCCAAATCTAAAAATGCCAAACTCCCATTATCACTTGTTACGATATCTCTAAGCACTTTGTTAGAAGTATCATTAGGTCCCACATGATGGATTCTACCTTCACAGTGTAATTGCTTTACCTGCTTTCCACGCATTACCATCATCGCCAAAAGTGTGCTTTTTCCGCTTCCTGCAGGTCCTACAATAACAATCGCCTGCCCTCTCGGATTTGCAAGAACTTCATTAAACAGAGATAATTCTTTCTCCCAGCGACTCAAATCTGACATTTCAGCCATTTCTCCAGATCTCCCAAAAAATGGTCTTCCCGATATAACATTTATTCAGCTAAGCTACTTTATATCCAAATAAATATTATTGGATATTAAACGTGCTCGCCTCATTTCACCGGCCCATGCATCGGTGCAAATCAATCGTAAATATTTCCGCTTCTGCTGGTAATATTATTAAGGGGATTGTTATCTATGGCAATAAAAAAATCCCGACAAAACTGGGATTCTTTACTGCTTTGAATTTCATGCTTTGGTAATTAGGATTTGCTTCGGATTCTCGCAGTGCTGCGCTCGTCCACTATCCGCTACACGCTGTACGCTATACGCTATTAGAAGTTATTATTAAGGTATTCCGGCCTGCCGTCATCGCTGTCGTAGGCCAGATCGTCGCCTGCGGCTTCCTCCGAAAGAACGATCCTTTCGATTCGCTCAGCCTTCTTTGTGAGGGTATCGACGGTGACCAGGATACCATTGATTTTGACATCGCCGGCCGCTACATCAAACGGATACGGCATCTGGGTACGAAAGGCGCGAATGACGCTTTCGGCATTGCGGCCCAGAACCGAATCCATCGCCCCGGTCATCCCGATATCCGTGATATACGCGGTCCCTTTGGAAAGAATTTTCTCATCGGCCGTTACGACGTGGGTGTGGGTCCCGAAACACAAACTCGCCCTGCCGTCGAGATGATAGCCCATAGCGATTTTTTCACTCGTCGCCTCGGCATGAAAATCAACGACTATAATATCCGCCTCCTGCTTAAGCTGCGGCAGAATCCTGTCAATAGCATTATAAGGGCAGTCGGCCCCCTTCATAAAAAGCCGCCCTATCAAAGCAACCACTGCCACAGTCGGCCCTTTTGCAGTTTTATAAAGTGCAGTTCCCCTTCCGGCCGCAAGTTGTGAAAGATTCGCTGGCCGAACAATATTATCGCATGTTTCGAGGGTGTGGATTATCTCCCTTTTACGGTAAGTATGGTCACCTAATGTAACCAGATTTACACCGTACCGCAGAAGCTTATTATAGATTTGCGACGTCAGGCCCGACCCCCCCGCCGCATTCTCGGCATTGGCGATTACACAGTCAATATCTCTTTCTCTAACCAGGGCCTTCAGCCGGTCCGCAACAATACGCCTGCCCGGTCTGCCTACTATATCACCGATACAAAGAATGTTTACCTTCATAATATGTTACTTTGCGTATTCCACACAGCGAACCTCACGCAGCAGAGTCACCTGAATTTCACCGGGATACGTCATCTCGTCTTCGACCTTCTTGGCGATATCACGTGCAACTTTCATAGCCGCCTCATCGTCCACTTGTTCAGCGTTCACGATAACACGGATTTCCCTGCCCGCCTGAATTGCGTATGCGTTCTCAACACCCTTAAAGCTCCCGGCTATCTCTTCAAGTTTCTCCAGCCGTTTAATATATCTTTCGAGCGTTTCCCTTCTGGCCCCGGGACGCGAAGCACTAACAGCATCAGACGCCGCAACAAGCGGAGTATAAGGATTATCCGCCGGGATGTCCCCGTGATGCCCCAGCACCGCATTCAGTACGATAGGCGATTCATTGAACCGCTTAAGATAATTTGCCCCGATAACCGGGTGACTCCCTTCAACATCATGGTCGATAGCCTTACCGATATCATGCAATAAACCAGCCCGCCTCGCTATCGTGCCGTCCAGTCCAAGCTCTTCCGCCATAACCTGCGAAAGAAATGCAACTTCAACACTGTGGCGAAGAACGTTCTGCCCGTAGCTGGTCCTGTAACTCAGCGCCCCTATCAAGCTAAGCACCTTATTATTCAACCCTCTGACGTTCGTCTCTACCGCAGCATCTTTGCCAAGCTGCAGAAGTTTGTGGTTGACATCTTTTTTCGTTTGTGCAACAAGCTCCTCGATACGTGATGGGTGGATCCTGCCATCCTGGATAAGTCGTTCCATTGAAAGACGAGCGACTTCTCTCCGAACGGGGCTAAAACCGCTGACGACAATCATTCCCGGCGTGTCATCGACAATGACATCAACACCGGTTGCTTTTTCAAAGGCTCGAATATTGCGGCCCTCTCTGCCGATGATTCTGCCTTTCATATCGTCGTTCGGAATCTCAACAGTGGAGACTGTAACCTCGCAGGTCTGCTCAGCGGCATAGCGCTGAATGGCGGAGCTGATTACCTCCCGGCTTTTTTCGTTGGAGGTTTCGACAGCTTCCTCGACCTTGCGCTGAATTAGAGCCGACATTTCATGCTCGCATTCGTCTTCGAGGCGTTTTAAGAGCAGATTCTTGGCTTCAGCCATGTCCATCGCGGTGATTTTGAGCAGTTGATTCTTCTGCTGAGCCAATAGAACGGAAAGCTGCTTTTCTTTCAGATTGATATTGTGAAGCCTTCTGTCGCAGTCCTGCTGCTGCTTTTTCAGCGTTTTTTCCTTCTGCAGGTTCATCTCTGTCTGGCGCTCAACCGTATCCTCGCGCTTGGTCAGTCTCATTTCCTGCTCGTGGAGCTCGGCACGAGTCTTATTGGCCTGATTTGTAAATTCCTCTTTTTTCTTGATGGCCTCAGTGGCGGCATCTATCCGAGCGGATTTAAGTATGTTCTCGGCCTCTCTTTCGGCACCGTCAAGCTGCCGCTGCAGGTCCTGCTCAAAGGTCTTTGACTTCGCCCGGGCAATCATCTGGTAAACAATGGCTACCAGAGAACCACCCAAAAGAAGGCCAATAATAAGCGAGCCTATTATACCTAATGCACTCCCCTGTAACAGTATATCCATAATTCCCACCTTTCCTTTGCACTTTTCATAGAGTTACAAAACAAAGTTTCAAAGGTTAAATTGCGGGCATCAGGGCGGGAAAGCCACAAAGAAATGTCTGTGAATTACAAAATCCTATTTTTCAGCGCATTATCAGCTACCAAATGCCAAATTATCTCCAAATTGGAGCAGTTTGGTTAAAATTAGAAGGTTTCTGTGTAGAAAGAAGGCTGATTTATGCTCAATACCAACACTCCGTTGCAGGTACGCGAATGCTTTTATATGCAGATTTCGTTTCACTTTTAATTTACCTTACAGCGCCGTTTTAAAGTAGTCGAATCAGTTTTTTGTTTGTCTTATCTATAAAAGACGCTAAAAGTTTCTTTGTTAACTTAACCACTATTTAAGAAAGGCTAACAAGCCTTCCTTTTTTGTCCCTTAACATTGTAGTAATCGTCATTGCTGCTATAAACGGGACTACCCACAATCTTGTTCGTCATAAGTTGCTTAATACTTTATGATAAAGCACTTTTATAGGCCGGTCAAGAGAAAAAATCAGCAATTATCTAAATTCTCATCTCCAGAACCGCCATCCTAAATGATTAATGATAATTCATAATTGATTATTACAGAGGAAAATGGGCTTTTTCTGGGTAATTTGGTCTTTTTATGACTTTTTTTCTTAAATTTTCTCAAAAATCCGCACTTTTTGATCAAAACTTAACAAAACCGCCCTGAAAAGATGAAAACAGAAGATGGAAGAAGGGACGATGGACGCTTTGCAGAGAACGATGGCATAGAGCAATTGAGTTTTTTTTGATTTTTCACTTTTTACTTTATTCTATGGACACAACGAGGCGAGATGTGCAAATGATTATAGATAATGGATGAATAAGTATTTATCACTTATTTTTAGTAGAATTGCTTTCGTTTTTGTGCCTGATGAGTCTTAAATCAATTTACAAAGGAATAGAAGCTAATCTTTATAGCCAATTAAGATTGTTCCCTATAACAAGTTCATATTTCGTCGTATGATGGGTTGTTTTCATTATGACTCTTTTCACCATGAAATTATGTTGTATTGCCAACTGTTCAATTTCTTCAGCATCATCGTATGTCAAAATAAAGTCTCCCTCTACTGTGCTAATTAGATCAAATAATTCCTCATGGTCAATTTTGTGGTACTTATAAAGACGCCTTCCGGCAACAGTGTAAGGTGGATCAATAAAGAACACGGTATGAGGATCTCTAGAATGTTTACAAATCGTCTCTATGCCATTTCCTGTTAGGAATTGTATTTTATGCTTGATTTCCTGAATGTTACATATTCTCTTCTTTAATGTCTCAGGATACCATCTTGACTTTAAGCCTTTTCCATTCTCTCCATTTTTCAGAAGACCTGCTCCGTGTGCCAATATCCCACCATGCTGTAGCCTGTTTCGCAATATAGTTTGAAAGGCTCGTTGTCGAGTAGATTTTGGGGATTGTATGAATACTTCATTGGCAGCTTTATGTGTAACCTCAAAGTTTATTATCTGATCAATAAGCCAATTGTATTCCTTCCCCAAAATTGTCTTCCACACTGATGCAACATCTTCATCTTTCTCCACCATTAGTATAGTTTGAGCCAAGTTTTCAAAAGCAACTGTTAGGCTGACAATTCCCCCGCCAACAAAGGGTTCTATGAAATCAATTCTTCCTTTATATTTTCTCAGCCATTTCCTAATATATGGTATAAACCATGTCTTTCCACCTGCATACCTAAATGGACTGCGCATCGGCACTGAAGCTACGTTTACTGGTTTCTGAATTTCAATATCATCAAATAACTGCAATTGTTTCATGACCTTACCTTAACATTACCCTATAATTTCATATTATTGAGATAAGATATCTCCCAATATAGGTGCATCAGGAGGATTGTTGTTAAGTTTCTCATCAAGCTTGTCTTGCAAGGTTTCAATAAACTTATCGATACTGCCCGGCTCTGGTTTACTGATTTTCTCTAAAGCAGGACCAAACTC
>JAVVFI010000363.1:0-5443 GCA_032250555.1 Sedimentisphaerales bacterium | reverse complement strand
AGCCGGGTCACTTTCATCAAGGTCGTTGTAGCTCTCCATATCGTCAATGATAAGGAAGTTGGCAGTCGTGAAGCTCCATAGAGGGCCTGTCCACGGGCTGTCAGCGTTGGCGTTATTGGCCTCATCAATCCGCCAGTAATAGGTGGTATTCCACTCGAGTTGTTCGGATTCAAAGCTTTCGGAACCGAGGTTGCCGCTGCCTTTAAGCTCCAGAGAAGATGAATCGACACCGAAATAGACCTCATGTGTATCGGCAAAAACTCCCGGCACCCAGGTAAGAACAGGTGTCTGCGTGACATCCACGGCACCATTAGCCGGACTCGGGCCGCCCACGGCACCTTCAGTAGTAAAGCTCCATGTGTCACCTTTATGAGTATCGACAACATCGAACTCATCGACCCGCCAGTAATAGGTCCTGGCTATTTTAAGTGTACCGGGGGTATAGGTTGTGCCTCCCTGGGCCTGGCCTCCTATTGCAATGTCCACTTCTTCAAAAGTTTCACCGAAATACACCGTATGCAATTTAGAACCGAAGCCTGCCGTCCAGCTCAGTTGCACATCCACATCTACGGACTCTGCTCCATCAGCAGGGTCTGGAAAGTATGCAGTTTTTGGAGGAATGCTGAAACTCCATACATCGCCTTTCCATGGACTGTTTGGCTCGGCCTCATTAACTTCGTCTATACGCCAGTAGTAGGTCGTACCAGACATAAGACTGTCCGGAAAGGGAAATCCTGGAAAGCCGACAACTATAAACGTATCGGATTGGTTGCCTATGAATGTGCCTTCGGTACTATTATTAACGTCGTCAAAATTATCTCCGATATATACATCGTGCGAGACCGCGAAATCCCCCGGCGACCAGCTAAGATTTGCCCATGTTCCTTCAATTAGAGCACCGTCAGCCGGACTTGGTACACGGGCTTTTGGAAATGATATAAGCCTTCTACTCATTAAGTTTTTTATCTCAGAAGCACTCAGCGCAATATTATATAACTGGACCTCATCAATAGCGCCCAACCACCCACAATTTGAAGCCGCATGGCGACTGCCAATCAGAACAGAATTGCCGTTATCACTAAACTGGGCCGCTGGAACACCAGATGTGTTTCTGACTTTTAATTCACCGTTCACATATAA
This sequence comes from Sedimentisphaerales bacterium, assembly GCA_032250555.1. Classification (GTDB taxonomy): domain Bacteria; phylum Planctomycetota; class Phycisphaerae; order Sedimentisphaerales; family Anaerobacaceae; genus NIOZ-UU13. Next base: position 4,303 of record JAVVFI010000363.1, on the reverse strand, counting down.
TTCAAGGGCTTCACCCGGTTTATATACCCCAGCCAAATGTACCCATTCGTCTGCTGGTAAAGAATCTTGATCGTTAATACCCACTATCGTGTTCCCATTGCTTGCTATTTGAAAGGTACCGGGATTTATCACACATCCTGAAGTTGCTTCGATATTCAAAGACCATGCCCTGCTTCCACCCCCAGCTTGCTTAGCAACAATCCGACCGTTATTAGCATTGTCACTGTCCAAGCGTACCCATGCTGCAACTGTCATAGCGCCGGTTATCCTGAATTCTTCATGATCCCCCAGATCTACATAACAATCTGCGTCCCCGGTGAACAACATGGCAGAATTTGGATTGCCATTTCTGTTTTCTGTCGGCACAACATCACCAACAAGAGTTCCGTGAAGACCATTCTCACCGGCATCCAGAGCATCGCCATTCAGCGGCCAGTAACCCACTAAATCTGCTGAAGTTTTGGCAACACCTCCAAACGAAACAGCAAGAGCTAAGATGTACACTAATTTCTTACGTATAATGTCCTCCGTTAAAAAAAACAATGCTACGCACACACATAAAAAATTATGTTAACTGTTACTTTTAATATCAGGTTATGCACTGCAAGCTATGGTGCATATAGGCGAATATCGTCGAAGTACATAATACCTGTACCGCCGGAAATAGAGCTAAGGCCAAGTGTAATTGTATTGACATTGGAAAGGTTAACGCCAAACGCCTGGAGGTCAATATTCCATTCGGTCCAGGCAGTTGTCGTCGCTGCATCAGGGTCATCATTAGTAACCGGTGTACCGCCATTGAGAGCAACATATAGAGATTCGGCGACATTGCCCGAAGCGCCTCTGAACCAAATCGCCAGCGTGGTGACACCATTGACTGTCCAGTCTTTATCGGAAGTTAATGTCAAAGTTGCTTCAGATTTGCCGACAGCGTTGTCATAAGACATCGGCATCGACTGAATACCACTGTGAACGATAGTCTGCTCTGCAAATGGAGCATTAAGGTTACCAACAACAGAACCGTTTGTTGATGGATTATCAAATCCGTCCACCCAAGCCAGATATATCCTGTTGCTACCCGGCTCACCTTCGTTGATATCATTATAGAGTTCCATGTCATCGACAATAAGGAAGTCGGCTGTGGTGAAGCTCCAGAGGTTACCAGTCTGTATCGTCCCGTCATCTTCGATCTCATCGATACGCCAGTAATATGTAGTATTCCATTCGAGCTGTCCTGTGTCGTAGCTCTCAGAGCCAAGCTGCCTGCTGCCTTTATATTCCGGCGAGCTGGTGTCGGCATTTCTCACAGCGTCTGCATCCGCTGCGAAATAGACTTCGTGTGAAACAGCAGCTTCACCGGGAGACCATGTGAGAATTAATGTCTGCCTCGTATCCACTGCACCATTAGCCGGATTCGCCTGACCAGCCTTAACCGGAAGTGAGAGTGCGGCCTGCGGAACAAAGTCTTTTGGTGTGCTGGGACTGGACCAGCGCAATTGTGCAACGGCGCTACCTCCGTTTTCATAAAATTCCATAACAAGACTATAAGTATTACCTTCGACAAGGTCAATCGTTCCGCTGTTTTCGACGGCTGCATGGTCGGTCCAGTTATTGACAAGCTGCTGTCCATCGATCCAAAGACGCACACCATCATCACTATTCGTATAGAAGGTATAAGTCTCAGTGTACCCCGCCTCTACTTCGCCGGTCCATCTGACTGAGAAGTTATCGGTACCAATTGCCGGATCAGGCTCACCGCTAGCCCAGTCAAAATCGATTTGCGGATCTATTTGTGTCAATACAGGAGTTCTCAGGTCCATGCCCGAGAAATATTCTGCTTTTACACCTACACCTTCACCAGCGGTTTTAAAGCTCCAGACATTACCTTTATTGGTTGTCATTGCATCGAACTCATCAACTCGCCAATAATAAGTCTTCCTTAATTCGAGTGTGCCCGGGTCGAATGTAGTGAGTGCTCCTGGAGCCCCACCTGCAGCATCGTTGACATCATCAAAGTTGTCGCCAAAATATATAGTATGTAGTTTTGAGCCAAAACCAGGTGTGAAGCTAAGTTCTGTTTCCGGGTCTATAAATATTGCACCGTCATACGGAACCGGGTCGTAGGCGTTCCTTGGTGGAATAAAAAAGTTCCAAATCCTACCCTTCCAAGGGCTGTTCGGCTCGGAATCATTAACCTCATCGACACGCCAGTAGTATGTTGTTCCAGGAACAAGGCCATCCGGATATGCAAAACCGGGAAAACCGGCAACATAAAACGTATCGGCCTGGTTGCCCTGGAACACACTTTCTGCGCCGGAATTTACATCTTCGAAATTATCACCGAAGTAAACATCGTGTGATACGGCAAAATCACCTGCCTTCCAGCCAAGACTTATCCAAGTATCGAGATGCAGTGTATCATCTTTAGGTGAGGGATTCGACGCATACGGATATCCCTCAAGTCCACGCATAGCGGCCTGAATGTCATTTTCGGACAATGGGTGGTCGTAGATTTGCACATCGTCGATAATACCCTGAAACCACTGGTTATTATTCCATTGCCCGATACGGGTTTCACCCGATGAGCCGAGATAAGGAGTTGCATCAGCCTCAGCTTCGAGGATTCCATTGATATAAATCCTTCTGCTTTGATTCTCAAAATCGTACCAGAAAGTTAAATGGTACCAGTTATTTTGTTCGATAGTAGTCGTAGTATCGAGGTCGTTTGAATAGAACCCCATACGTACTCGGCCGGAATCCGGGCCATAAAGTCGATAATGCATGCTCAAGTTCTGTGTGCTTGACTCGACCTGGCCAAAGATGACCTGCTCAGAAGTGTATAAAACCGGATTGACCCACATCATGATAGTAAAACTTCTGCTATCGAAAGGAATATGAGGGGCCGCAACATACGAATCCTGACCATTGAACAGCAGTGCTCCTCCGAGCTGGCCATCGACCCACTCGGCACCACCCATGACTGTGCCATTGTTGCCGTTTCCGCTCGAGTCGGCAGCGATTGTGCCTGAGCTTTCATCAAATCTCCACCAACCGACCAGGTCGGCTTTCGCAATTCCTGTCAGAACCACACTCAAGACAAAAATGAAAGAGACCAGAAAAATCAATTTTTTAGACATGATAGTCTTCCTTAAAAAAAAGAACGATTCACTAATTGAAATGAACAGTTTATGTTTGTGAAGCATATCTTATTCCTTTTCGGTTTTATTCGCTAAGAGATGATCCGTCCTCCAATGAAAAAGAAAATCCAAAATTTTAAATACCCACCTCTACGAGAATAATCTTCATTATATTTTTTACCAAATTATCTACCTTTTAGTCAAGGGAAATCACAGAGTACCATCAAAAAGCTTCTCATTGAGCAAGCAAGTCAGAAATGCGGCTACTGTACACGAAGTGCCTGGGTAATATGTATATCGACCAAGGCCGTTACAACGAGGCAGAGCAGTTGTTTTTCGAGGCATTACAGACAAAGCGCAAGGTACTGGGTGACGAACACTTGTACACGCTGGAGTCTTTGTCTGGCCTGGCCCGGGTGTATACTGCTCAAAACCGCTACGAAGAGGCAGAAAGTCTATTCACCGAATTGCTGGAAATTGCACCCCGCCGATTGGGTGAGGAACACCCATTCACACTCAAGTTCGTGAATGCCTTCGCTGTATTGCGGACAAAGCAGCAGCGTTACGATCAAGCGGAATCTTTATTCACTACAGCATTAGAGGGTATGTGCCGCAGGTTGGATGAAGACCATCCGTGGACGCTGGAATCTAAAAACGACTTGGCGACGCTATACAAAGATCAAGCTCATTACGACAAAGCAGAACCACTACTCCTCGAGTCCCTCAAAGGCCGCCTCCTCAAACTCGGCGACACTCACCCACATACAATCGAGTCGTGGAATAACCTTATCGATCTCTACGAAGCCTGGGGCAAGCCAGAAAAGGCCGAGCATTGGCGAGCAAAACTGCCGAAAACAGAAGCTTGAGAGAGTAACATAATTTAAGGAAAGTCACCACTTTAAAAAGCTTAAAAAAACCTAATTTAGGTGGGGCAAGTAGACCGAAGGAATTTCACCTTCAGCCTCTCCCAAAACCGGACGTGAGCCTCTCAACTCATCCGGCTCCTATCATTCAACCAAGTGGAAATACTCCAAGACGCCAATGGACGAACAAGTCCGGATGTGCGTGTGCAAAACGGTCAAGAAATCTTCGAGCCCGTCTCTTGTGTCGGAAGAATCGTTTGAACTTCCTACACACCCAGCGGATAAGATACCGATTGATGTTGT
>JAVVFI010000362.1:0-5475 GCA_032250555.1 Sedimentisphaerales bacterium | reverse complement strand
CAAAAATCTTCGACGACGAAAATGTTGAGTCCACGGTAATAGGCAAATTCACAAACGACAAAAAATTAAGATTACGATACGACGGCCAGCAAGTTGCAGAACTGGATATGGAGTTCCTGCACAATGGCGTGCCAAAATATTCGCGTAAAGCCGTCTGGAAAAGTCGTAAGCTCACCGAACCAAATATACCAGTAAAAGATAATTATAATAAAGAGCTTGAGCAAATCCTTTCATCCTACAATGTCGCCAGCAAAGAATGGGTGATTCGCCAATATGACCATGAGGTGCAGGGCGGCTCGGTTATCAAGCCGCTGACCGGCGTGGATAATGACGGCCCGGGTGATGCAGCGGTGATACAGCCAAAGTTCAATTCAGACAAAGGCCTTGCTATCAGCTGCGGAATGAATCCGATTTACGGTGATATCGATCCGTACTGGATGGCATTATCGGGAATCGACGAGGCAGTAAGGAATCTGATATGTGTAGGCGGTCGGGCTGACAGAATTGCACTGCTGGATAATTACTGCTGGGGCGACTGCACAAAGCCTGAAACGTTAGGGCCATTAGTCAGAGCATCACAGGCATGTTATGACGGAGCAATGGCGTTCGAGGCACCGTTTATCTCCGGTAAGGATTCACTGAACAATGAATTCGCCTGCGAAGACGGCTCGCAGATATCCATACCATCAACACTTTTAATAAGTGCAATCTCAATCGTCGATGATATAAACAAGTGCGTGACGATGGACGCTAAAAGGGCTTCCAACCTGCTGTTTATTGTCGGCGAAACGAAAAATGAATTAGGCGGCTCACATTATTACAAAATAAATGGGCACCTCGGTGCGAACGTACCGACCTTAGATTTGGGGATGGCCCCTAAAATCGCCAAAAAGATATCAGCGGCAATAGCAGAGGGTCTTTTAGTTAGTTGTCACGACTGCTCAGAAGGCGGCCTGGCAGTAGCACTGGCAGAGATGGCCTTTGCCGGCGGGCTCGGGATAGAAGCCGACCTGCGTGGTCTGCCGAGAAGTGAAGACTGCACCCGGACAGATGCACAATTATTCAGTGAGTCGAACTGCCGCTATATCGTGGAAATCGAGCCGGAAAAGTTTGATGCCTTTGCAAAGATGATGCTCAATTTACCATTCGGCCAGATTGGGAAAGTGACAGAGGAAACAAAGCTTGTCATAAAGGCACAGGACGGCCAAAAAATAATCGAATCAGATATAGGTTCATTAAAGCAAGCCTGGCAAAAACCGTTAGCCTGGTAAGAAATCTCTGGGATTGATAAAAGGAATTGAAAAGGTAAAAAATGACGGATGTTAAAGCGATAGTCCTGCGTGCGGCAGGTATAAATTGTGATATGGAAACGGAACATGCACTCGAATTAGCGGGAGCCCAGGCACAGCGTATACATATAAACAGGATAATCGAGGACAAAACTCTTCTGGATGAATTTCAGATAATAGTATTTCCCGGCGGCTTCAGCTATGGTGATGACGTTGCCGCAGGCAAAATCATGGCAAACCAAATCAGGCATCACCTTTACGAACCGATTCGAAAATTCATCGACGACGGGAAATTAGTTCTTGGAATCTGTAATGGATTTCAAGTTCTCGTTAAAACGGGAATTCTGCCGGGTAATAATTCGACAGACAATCAGCAGGAGGTTACAATTACCAATAACGACAGCGGTAAATTCGAAGACAGATGGGTTTATCTGGCTCCTCAAACAGATAAATGTGTTTTCATCGAACCTGGCAGGCAAATCTACCTTCCCATTGCACACGCTGAGGGAAAGGTTGTCACAAAGGATAGTGCAGCACTTGAACATTTAAAGAGCGAAGGGCAAGTCGCGTTTAAATATGTAGATGAAAACGGCAATGAAGGCCCCTACCCGATTAATCCGAATGGATCGATAGACTCGATAGCCGGTCTGACAGACGCCACCGGCCGGATACTGGGGCTTATGCCGCACCCGGAAAGATTTGTAAGGCCTACGCAACATCCGCACTGGTCCCGTCTAAAAGAAAAGCCTGCCAGTGACGGAATCACAATCTTCAATAACGCCGTTAAGTACATAAGGGAAAATGTCTGAACTCGTTTCACTACAGGACATCTGGATAAGTGTAAAGTTCCATATTTGTATATAGCTATCTCCCAGTTCCATTTAATTCAAAAAGACCTGCAATCTGGAATCTGGAATCTTCTAGTAAATTTTAAATGCGTGCCAATCACAATGGATATATCAGGCAGTACATAAAATTTCTTTGGTGATTAACAGTAGATTATTGAATCAGTCTGAGATGCTACCTAGTTTTCTCAACAGTCTCCAGGGCCTTGGACTGATTATCAGCAAATTCGAAAACCTCATTAAGGCCGGCCACGACAAAAATGCACTTTGTTACAGTGGCAACATTGCAAAAAATAAGCCGATGTCCGGAATTCTGCACCATATTGTGCAATATTAAAAGGTTGCTGATATTTGCAGAATTGATGATCTCAACTCTGTGAAAATCAATTATGACGTCACAGTCGCCATTGTTGCTCACGGTTTCATTAACAGCTTTAAGCTGAGCAGCTATTGTTGGACCTTTAGAAGGCAATTCAACGAGAAGAGTATCTTTTGATAGATTTTTAATTCCCATTTCTTCTTCTTTCTTCTGACTTTATACTTTTCCCCTGTATCTGGAGATTGTATCGGAAGAAATTTTGACTGAGTTAAATAAAAAATAAAAGTTTGAGCCTGGGTTTACCATATCCAACAGCCGGCACTTAAATACATAAACCTCTTAGGGATATAAACATATATCATAGTAAAATTTGGGTTATTGCCCAAAGACAAGAAAGGTTGTCCCGATAATATACGCTGTAACTACATAGCAAATTACGGCTCAGAATTGTTCTTAGAAACTAAACGTATCTGGAATTTTTCATCCGGCCAGCCAAGATTCTCAGCTACTGCCTGTGGGAATTGCCATCCTGAACTACTCTCCTGAATGAGCCGAACCTGGCTTCGCTCGGCAGCCATCGCCACCGCCTGAGGTATATCCAGATAACGCATCACGTTCAGGAATATCGGACCATTCCGATGTGTCTCGGGTAAATGCGACAGAAAGAGCCGGTGAATATTCGGTTCAAACAACGAAGCATATAATGCGATACCCGCTTCTTTGTCCCTACCCGTAAGAGTCACGGGTACCTCTTTGAATGATTCAATAGTTCGCAAAGCTTGAATGGCACGACGTACGTCCCATACACGCATACCGTCAGCCGTCTGGCCGAGCAGCATAAACCGCCGGCGGATTTGTACTTGCTTGCGTTCGTCGTCATTCCAGACGTCGGGCCCAATTCCACGAGGAGATATATAAGCTACTGCAGAATTCATATTTTCTAACATTTCCTGAATATCCTTGAAGGCGTTTTTATCAGGTTCAGGTAATTTTTGATCGCTAAGCTCATTTTCAAAACCAATCCTCATGCCGGTCAGCCACTTTGACCATTCTTGCTCACCCAGTACGTTCAGCGTAACCGCCTCGGCGTTATTGAGCCCGGTTTTGCTTGTCAGATATAAACGCAGGGGAACATTAGGCTGGCTCGTAAAATCATAAACAGTAAGCTGAATACCTTCGCGTTCAACAGAAAAAACGTGCTTGATATCAAGCGGACCGGCCTGTATCTGTCTCGGCCAGCCGCGGAATGACTTCATTCGAAGATTTCTCATCCACTTCTTACGCATCTTTTCCCACTGCTCAGCTGATTTCGGCACACGCGGTTTGGCGGCTGTGGGTACAAACGATTCCTGTATCTTTGTGTTTATTTCATCGGCAGGCAGCTCGTCGAAAACCTTTAACTGCTCAGGCTCGAAAAATGGCACCGCCGGTTTGTCAATCAGAGGATTTTCACCTTTCAGAAAACGATTAAACCACACAAAAGCATGTATGCGTAACTCCTGTGTGTCTTTATGGGGACCTTCTGTTATTTGCAGGCCAAGCTTGTCATCCGCACCATACAATCTATAGATATCCCGCACCTTTTCGTGCAAGCGGACAACACCATCCAGCGGGAAGATTGTATCCTTGTCACTGTTGGAAATCAACAAAGGTCGCGGAGCAACTAAAGCAGCTACGAGCGGATAATCCCAGCGGTATGTGTTCACAATAAACATACAGTCGCAATGTCCCTCGACGCTGCCATCCACAACATGGTTCTGGAGATCGGTTATGCCGGCCACCGGTACAGCAGCTTTGATACGTTCATCAAGTGCAGCTATCCACCAACTGTACGCCCCGCCGCCGGACCGCCCGGTTACACCGATTCGGTCTTTGTCAACTTCCTTACGGCTCTGAAGATAATCCAGTGAACGTATACAGTTCCACGCTTCAGCACCAGCCGATGTATAACCTCGGCTGTTCCACCACCACATATCGTATCGGTATGTACCATGATGAATCCCTTCAATCTCTCCCATCTGGAGAGTATCAATAATCAAACAGACATAGCCGTGACGTGCAAACCAGGCGGCATGTCGCTGATAGCTGACCTTGGTTCCATAGCTTATATTATTTTTCTTGGTGGGCCCGTGACCGCAAACATACAGAATGGCCGGTACAGGTTTTTCGATATCTTTGGGGATATATAAATTGGCGGTAACATAAAGACCCGGCATGGATTGAAAGTGAATATTCTCGACAGTAAACTCATCATGCTCTATGGTGCCGGTAATGACGGGTTTAAGATCGGTCTTTTTCGGCAACGGATCAAGGCTTAGCATTTCAAATAGTTGTTTTCGATATATCAGCCGTTTATTTTCCCAATCCTCAAGAGTTTTTATGTCCCTCAGACATCTTTCGCTGAGCTGTTTCGTCTGGGCACGGAAATATTCAGCAAGCTGCTGGTCCGCCTTGCTTTTTCCAATTACCGCTCGATTGGCAGCGATGCTTTGAACACAACAAGTCAGCACAAAAACAATACAAAAAAAACGCATAAATATAGACGGATTGTATCGCATGATATCTCCTTCATTTGCTCGCCGGTATTTGTTTATTCGATGAGTCATTTTACCCTCTCCAAAAAATAAAAGTCATAACGCACCCCATAAAGGGGTGGCTTGACGGTTAGGAGCCATCTCAAAGACGGCCATTTAGGTTTACATTATCCGTTAAAAGCGACCTTGGTCTTCCTCGTGTTCCTCATGCTCTTGACGCCGAATATAATCGCGAATCTTGTCTAACTCGAATCCGACCGTCGAAACCGCATACCCACGAGCCCAAAATCGCTCACCACTAAAATTCCGTTGACGACCACCAAATTGCCGAGCAATCGCAATAGCACTCTTTCCTTTGAGATACCCGACAACCTCAGAAACCGCATATTTCGGCGGAATCGCAATACACATATGCACATGATCGCCAGCCATATTGTATTGGTTCAGCGTGAATTGGACAAATCCCCTTCACAGTTAAGAGACTTTTC
>JAVVFI010000361.1:0-5504 GCA_032250555.1 Sedimentisphaerales bacterium | reverse complement strand
GTGTAAACCGCGGCTTAACAATGTTTTCATTAGGTAATCCTTATCCCTATATATCGAAACCAAATCGGGAAAAAGGAAAGGCTATTGACTAATAGAGAAAATAAAGAGATCGTTACTTACAGCGTGAAACGCCTGGAACACCAGGTACGATTCTTTGTGGATCTGCCGGGAGTACTGGATCCGGACCTTGATGTCGAAATCGTCGAGAAACAGATCATTGTCCGTGCCCAAAGAACCCTTCCTGAATCCAGGATGATTTTCTGCTCAATACCGCTTCCAGAACCTGCCTCAGAGGAAAACCTCCAATTCTGTTTTGAGTGCGGTGTCCTTGAGATTGTTTTAATCGAGTCCGGGGATATGAAATGAAGGATTACTATGAGATTCTTGGTGTTCCCCGAACAGCATCTGAGGCGGAAATAAAGAATGCCTACCGACGCCTGGCTTTAAAATATCACCCTGATAAGAATAAGGGATCCAAAGAGGCAGAGCAAAGATTCAAAGAAATCGCCAATGCTTATTCGGTTCTATCGGACAAGAAACGGCGCAATGCCTATGACCAGGGTGGACAGGAAAAGGTGGAAGAAACGGGATTCAAGGGATGGACCAGCACCGATGATATACTCCGTAATTATTCAGATCTCTTTTCCGGCTTCGGAACAAGGATCAATGCGGATCAATGGGAAGAAACGATTGCAGAAGATGCAGAAGCGTCCGTTTCCGTTGAATTTCGGATGGCAGCGCTTGGAGGCAGGATATCTCTTACACTGAGCGGTCCTGAAGTATGTGATTCATGTAAGGGAACCGGTTCAAAAGATGGCAGGAAGAGTCCTTGTTCCGCCTGTTCTGGCACGGGACGGTTATCAAAAACAAGTTCGGATGCTGGTCAGTTTTTCAGCATCTCCCAACCCTGTCCATCTTGTGGAGGTTCTGGTACCGACCGAAGGAATCGTTGTACCGATTGTCATGGAAAGGGTCTAATTGATAAAAAGAAGAAAATCGATGTCCGTATACCCGAAGGTGTCAGTAACGGACAGGTTCTCCGGTTGCGCGGGATGGGCCACCCCGGTCGCGATGGACACGCCAAGGGAGATCTCTATTTGACAATACGTGTTCAGCCCGACAGTGTATTCCGAAGAGAGGGCAGTAATATTTATTCGGACCTCGATATTCCATTCTGGATAGCAGCTTTGGGAGGTAAGGTTGATGCTAAAACCCTTCATGGCCGGGTATCCGTATCCATACCGGCTGGTACTTCAACCAACAATTTAGTCAGGCTCAAGGGGGAAGGAATCAAGGGAGGCGATCATCTGTTTCGGGTTGCCGTCACCGTTCCGAAAAAACTCACTCCAAGACAGAAAGAAATACTCAAGGAATTCAACTGAAGATTGATATAGTAAAGAAACACTCTTGTGAGAAGACTGCAAAACCTATAAATACGTCAGATACAGTAGTAAGCCGAACTTGTGGAAGTCAGCTTCAACAGAGTTTGTTAACACTCTGCATGCACAGTTCTTTGAGGGACGTTGATGTTCTTTCGCATGGCAGAATATTGTGACACTCTTAAATCGAAAGAGAAGAGAAACCGGGAATACAAAGTATGCCTAAATGAAGGAGCTATATTACGTCCACTCGACCTCGGAGATTTTTGTCTTGGAGTTTATCCTCGATGTTAGCTCACTTGCTTTGGAGTTTACCCCCGGTGTGTGCTTACCTGCTTTTCTGCCGGGGGAAGGGCCTCCATAATTTTCCTATTTACATTTTGATATTTAATTTTCTTTATGTTATTCTCTACACCTAAAGGCGTGAAACAACCGGGAGCGAAATCAACATGAGACCTGTCCTGAGTGTCATAGAATGACAAGAAACTTTTGGCGGGAATTGCGGACTTATGGTTTGATAATGAAATGTAGAAGAGAAAAAAAGGTTTACTGTCACTGATAAAACTAATAAAAAGAGATTTTGAAGGATTGATTTCATATGGATTCTGACGAAAAAAATAAATTCCTTACAGAATATAAGAAGGCTCAAGATTCTGCAGAACATCACGGCAATCTAATCTGGACAGCTACTGGAGTGGCGTGTGCAGCAAATATAGCCCTTTTGATATTTGTAATTAGAAAAGAAGGTTCGCTCAATTATCCCATTACGAGCACACTGTTAGGTGTACTTGGGATATCCCTAATAGGCCTTGTTTGGTTGTTAGCAAATGCACTCATCGAACTTAAAAAGAGAAAATATGACCGTTGTAAGGAACTCGAACGAGTATTTGGATTCAAACAACATCTAAATGAGAGCAAACATTACCCCGCAGGGCGGCAACGACTTATTTACAATGTGTGCTTGGCTATAATTCTCTTTATATGGGGATGTATTCTTGGATTAATATGGGGCAACACCAATATTAGCTTTCTGACAAATTCAAGTGAAGGCATATCAAATCAGATAACTATTGCTGGTTTTTCTGTTGCTAATGTTTTGACCTTTGTCCTAATATTTGTAACGATAGCATATGTTATTGTCACTTGGCGAATTTTGAAAGCAAACTGTCAGGCAGTCAAAGTTATGCGGGATCAACTTGAAGCGAGCATTCGACCTTACATTGTTCCATCCACATTTTTAGTTCCTGGTAATAGAATGATCTGCTTGAGAATATGTAATACTGGAAAAGCAATTGCAGAAAAGTTACAGCTCAAACTTGATAAAGATTACTATCCGTCGCGAGAAAATCAAGAGGAAGAATATAATTTGAGAAATATTTATGCTTTTACTGAAGAAATTAAAACTTTTTCACCAGGGGCAGAACTCATATTCTATCTTGGTACTGGAAATGATATATTTAAAGAAGATAATCAGCGCAGACCAAGGCAATTTACAATAACAGCAACATACAATTTCTTAGAAAAACCATTGTCTGAGGAAGTGGTAGTAGATTTAGAAGCTTACCGAAATAGCCAACTACATCCACAAGAAGCAATAGTAACAAGCCTTAAAAAAATAGAGAGTGCTATCAGCGAGCTTAAGAAAGGAGACTTTTAACATAGGAGATCTAATACGTCTTAGTGTGATCATTGGAAAGCTTGATTTGTGTGCGAACTGTGTTTGCCATTGTAATCCAAAGAGATAATTAGCAGCAGATCGATAACCGACGGGTGACGGGTGGCAGCCACTGAGCGAATGAAGTGAGCGAAGTGGATGGTACTTCCCGAGCATCAAACACCAGAGAGACAGTGTGGAGTATTGGAGATATTTATCCGTTTTTCATTGAATTTTCGTTTAAAATATGTTATAATACACGCTTGTTAGCAAGAAAGCTAACGCAACACGCCAGAAGGCGAAATTCAGGCCAGAAAGCCACGAAAATCCCAGATTAGTTTTGAATTTGAATCATTTGTATTTTGAGATTGTTTCGGATTTAGATATTAGGATTTCGAGTTTATGAGCATCAATTATCCAACTTTAGCTCACTTTAGGCACTTTAGCTCACTCTTCACTAATTTTCCCTCTACAACTGTAGAGAACTCTCTACAAATCAACCCTTTTTATGCAAAACAAAGCCAATTTTATGCGTTTTTCGTTCCAAAATGCCGATTTCACAAAAAACAAACCCAATTTCAAACCCAATTCAAAGCCAATATAAGCCAAAACAAACCCAATTAAAGCCAATTTCAAACCCAAACAAAGCCAATCTATTGACATTTTTAGCATTAGTAGATATTATGTTTTTTTGTAACTTTTTTGGAGTAATATAAATGACTGATGTAACTTTAGTTACGGGCGACGGTATCGGCCCGGAAATAGCAGAGGCAACTCGCAGATGTATCGATGCAACAGGTGCGGATATCAACTGGCTGATAAAAGAGGCCGGCACTGATGTAATGGAACGCACAGGCACCCCCCTGCCTGATGAAACAGTAGAGGCGATAAAGAAGACCGGTACCGCGATTAAGGCCCCGATTACCACACCGGTCGGGACGGGTTTTCGGAGTATAAACGTTCATCTTCGCCAGATGCTGGATTTATATGCATGCCTTAGGCCATGCAAAAGCTATGAAGGCGTGCGCAGCAGATATTCCGATATCGACCTTGTGGTCGTGCGGGAAAATACTGAGGATTGCTATGCCGGCGTCGAGTTCCAACGGGGCAAAGATGATACGGATGAGCTGATAAACTGGGTCAACAAGCACAGCGAGAAAAAGGTAAGAGGAAATTCGGGTATAACCATAAAGCCTATTTCGGTTGAAGGTTCCGAGCGTATTGTTCAATTCGCCTTCGATTATGCGCGCAAGTTAGGGCGTAAAAAAGTAACGAGCGTGCATAAAGCCAATATTATGAAGTTCACGGACGGATTGTGGCTTGACGTAAGCCGGGAGGTCGCAAAGAAAAATTCCGATATCGAATTCGAGGACCGCATCGTCGATAATATGTGTATGCAGTTGATTCAAAAGCCGGAGCTTTATGATGTCCTCGTGCTGCCTAATCTATACGGTGATATCATCAGTGATTTGTGTGCGGGTTTGGTCGGCGGCCTTGGAGTTGCGCCAGGCGGAAACATCGGCGAAAAAGGGGCCATTTTTGAGGCGACACACGGCAGCGCGCCGAAATATAAAGGCCAGAACAAGGTCAATCCTACGGCACTTATACTCAGTGGGGTTCTGATGCTGAGACATATGGGAAAAATGACCGAGGCGGACAATCTCGAAAATGCAGTCGCCGCGGTTATAGCCGAGGGTAAGAGTGTTACATACGATATGAAACCCAACCGCGATGACCCGACCGCCGTAGGCACAAGCCAGATGGCAGACGCGATTATCGAAAAGATTAAAACTTAAAATCAAAAGACATTTTGTTATGTAGCCTTGTAGATTTTTGCTTCTTTGCCAGGGACCTGTATATTTAGAGAGCCACTCTTGACAGTAACTGTGTCCACTGAATCGAACAGATTGGTAAAAGTTTTGTTTTTCAGGTTATCCTTGATACGCTGAGGTATATTTGCGTTTTTATTAATCTCAACCGCCAGGGGAGAAGGCATGTTCTCAAAACCATTATTTATCGCAACAATTATCGTATTGCCTTTGAATTCTCTCATATAGCAATAGACAAAATGATCAGCAAACAGGGTGAAAAGATAGCCGTATCGAACGGCTTCATTCCGGCGTCTGATCTCTATAAGTTTTTTCGTATGGTCGAATATGTCCCTCTCATACTTATATTGTTCGAGGGGTATGCAGTCCTGGCCGAATATTTCCCATCGCATATCACGTCTGTTGTCGGGATCGGCGTATCCTTCCATTCCAATTTCCGTGCCGTAATAAATCTGAGGAATACCCCTGGTCGTAAATAAAAATGACAAACTAAGCTTAACTATCTTATTAGCCCTGAGTCTGTCCCAGTGTCCCCATCTGTCTAAAGTTTCGGTCATGAACCTCTTGCTGAGGTCATGATTGTCGAGAAGAGTAACGAGCCGGTTAGCATTCGTATAAAGCTTATCTTTATCCAGTATCCCG
>JAVVFI010000360.1:0-5546 GCA_032250555.1 Sedimentisphaerales bacterium | reverse complement strand
GGATTTGAAGTTTATTTTCTATATCATGAATTTTTTCGGCATAAAAATCAACTTTTTCTTCTGCTTCAGTTCTGGCTTGTTTTTCAGCCCTGCTATTTTCCTGGGCCTGAGCCCGGGCATTTTCTTCTGCTTCAATCTTAGCGTGCAATTGTGTAAATGTTTTTTCCTTTTCCCTAAGTTCGGCTTGAAGCTGCTGTTCGGCCTTAGCTCTTTTTTGAGATTCTTCTTTTGCAAGGGCTTCGGCCTGGTCTTTGGCTTTCTCCAGATTTTCGGCTTTGGCCTGTGTTTTTGCTCTTTCCTGTGCTTCAGCTTCTGCTTTTTCCTGTGCTATTTTTCTTGCGCGGATTTCGGCTTTTAACTGCCCCTCTGTCTCGGCCCTTGATTTAGATTCGGCCTTTCTCTGTTCTACGACTTTTGCTATTTCCTGGTTGTGTCCCTTAAGTTTCTGCTCAGCTTCTTCCAATATCTTACTGAGTGAATCGACTTGCTGTCGGGCTTTATTCGCGGCCCTGGCATCACCGGCTGCTTGTTCCTCGGCCTTCGATGCCGCCTCCATGTATGCTTTAGCCTGTTCCTGGGCTTTGGATTTCGCTTCTTTATCCGCTTTGACTTGTGCCTGGGCTTTATCCCTGTCTTCGGTTACAGTTTTTAACTTTTCATTCAACTCTTCTAATTCGTCTTCAAGGGCGCTTATTTGTTCGTTTGCCTGGGCTTCAAACTCAGCATTTACCTGGGCCTGAGCTTTTGCTTTCGCCCTGGCCTCGGCCTTTTCCTTTCTCCTCTTTTCTGATTTTTCTTTTTTTTCAGCTTTTGCTTTTGCCTTTGCTTTATTCTTATTAAAGCAAGGAATTAACATATGGTGTGGCCAGTGTTTTTCTCCGCATATGTGACATGTTGGTACGAATTTCTCTTTTTCTTCGGTGCCAACCATTCTTTCCGTCATTTTCGAGCCTCCTTCCTCTTTTTTAGCTCATCCACACTGCTATCTATCATAGTGATAATATCAAAATCACAGATTATATTTCTCAGACCAGGTATTTAATGCACCAATTAATAACCCTGTTCCGGTGAGTTACGTTCGTGTTTGAAACTTGCTTTTTCAAAGCAGAACATTGACACGAAAGCACATAATTTTAGTACACAGTCGGCAAGTTGCCAAGTGAAAAACTTACACAAGACAAGTTTAATATCGCAAAATATGAAAAAATCCAGATGCATTAGTTCATTTACTTTTTCCTCCGTTAAGATTTGTTAAAATTAAGAATAGGTGAAAGTCCACAAGCCTTTACAATTAACAGCTTTACAAAATTTCATTTACATTTTGTTAAAATGGGTAAGTACTCCGCAGTATTTTTATAAATATTCGCAAGCTCCTGTAAAAAGCGAAATAATTAAATTTTAGAGAATTGTTTTTTAGCAGAAGTCATGCAATAACAGCTCTGATTGAGCAAATATGAACTGCAGCTTGTTTTAATTCTATCAAAGTCTATAATGCCTCTAAAACAGTATGTATGAGAAACATTATGTCTTATTCATTCGGAGGAATACAATGATTATTAAAGCATTTCGCAGGACAAAACACCTATGGCTTTTTGCTGCTATTATCATCGCAACAATTCTGCATCCGAGCTATGGAAGCCGGAATTCCAAAAAGCCTGTTCGTGAAAAGATGAGCTATCTTGATAACGGTAATATTCGCGTGGGCATAAACATCGAGCTCGGCGGCTCGATTACATACCTGGCCGATGCGAAAGAAAAGACTAATATTATCAATAACCATGACTGGGGCCGACAGATTCAAATGTCTTTTTACTCAGGGCCCAATCCTTTTACGCCTAACGGCAAACAACCTTCGAAAACGTGGGCAGGTCTGGGGTGGAATCCGATTCAGTCCGGTGATTATGCCGGGAATCGGTCCGGTGTAGTAGAGCACCGTAACGACGGGAAAGTGCTCTATGTCAAATGTGTTCCCATGCAATGGCCGTTAGATGATGAGCCGGGGGAGTGTACCTTTGAAACATGGATTCAATTAGAGAAGAATACCGCTTTGGTGCGAAGCCGTATCAACAATAAACGCGCAGATAAAACACAATACAGCGGTCGCGGCCAGGAACTTCCCGCAGTTTACACCAACGGGCCGTGGTATCGTTTGATGAGTTATACGGGGGAGAGGCCCTTTACTGGCGACAAGCTCTCCCGCTTTAGAAAAAGATGGACGAGCTTTGCGGATGTTGACGGCGATCCATGGGAGAATTGGTTAGCTACGGAGAATTGGGCCGCTCTTATCGATGATAATAACTGGGGGCTCGGCGTCTTTAAGCCGGACACGTATTCATTCAAAGGAGGTTTTTTCGGCGTGCCGGGTAAAGGCGGAAGCAAAGATGCACCGACGGGGTATATATCGCCTATTCAGGCTGAAATTCTCGACCACAATATTCAGTACGAATATGAATACAGACTTATCCTTGGAACACTGGATGAGATTCGAAGGTATGTTTATGAACATTCTGCGGGAAAATCTTTGCCGGATTATCGCTTTGAGAAGGACAGGCAACACTGGGTCTATCGCAATGCCGTCGATACCGGCTGGCCGATAGAGGGTAAACTGCATGTCAAGCTCGAAAGAAACGACCCACAGTTAATTGGTCCAACCGGATTCTGGCTTGCAAGTGACACACCGAGAATCTTTATCCATGCCGCCTGCCGCACACACGATATCAATGCACGGTTATACTGGAAGACACGTGAGGAAAATAGGTTTACGAATAATAAAAGCGTGTCTTTTAATCTTAACCCTGACGGGCAATATCATATTTACGAAATCGACTTAAGCGATTGTCAAGATTTTAAAGGAGCTATTACAGGCCTTCGCCTTGACCCTGTCAATACAGGTAAAGAGGGTGATTATATCGAGATAAAATCAATTTCATGTGGAAAGAGGTAAAAGACTAAAAAAGGATTTATTTGTAAAAAAAACATAGTGACATAATATTGTAAACAGAAAGAGTGGATCACTACCGATAATTCATGAAGGCGGCTTAATATCAACGGCATAATATGCTGGAAAAGAATAAGCAGCCTCGATAAAATAGCAGGCCGAAACCAAGATAACAGATAGCAAATAGAGGTGTTTAAGATGAAAATTAATCAACTGGCAAAAATCACGGCGTTGTTGCTTTTGTTTTGTTTTTGTATGAACGGGCTTGGTGCTGAGAACGATACAATTCTTTGGCAGATTGGTAAAGAAGACAATAATACCGCCGAGTTCTCATTAGGCCCTGACAGGAGCAATTTGTATTCGGGGAGGTTCCCTCATGATGTGCTGTTTGTGGCCGGGCAATCCGATGCAAAGAAAGACTGGTCTTATATCCAGCCGGGGCCGGCGGATTCGTGGGCGGGCAGCAAGAGTCATACGTTTACGATTTTGTTTGGTCTCAAAACCATTTCTTTAACCGGTGAATGCAAACTTGTTCTTGACTTTTTAGATACACACAGTGCCGTACCCCCCAAATTGCAAATTACAATCAATGATGAGTCTTTTATCCGCAAAGTACCCCGCGGAGCCGGTGACGCCTCGGCTCATGGTCAGGTTGAGAAAGGACGTGAACATCGACTGGTTATTGATTTTCCTGTTCGTGCTCTTAAAGCAGGCAATAATGAGATTAGCATCAAATCATTAGAGGGCAGTTGGGTACTTTACGACCATGTAACTCTCAGAACGCCGAGAGATACACAAACAGAGTCACTAAAACCTTCTACGAGGCTTCTAGAAGTCTATAGTGAACCTTGCTTAATCAAGAAAAAAGATAGCAAGCTGTATCAGCCTATTCTGGTATCTGTTCTGCATATTGGCGAGCCCGTTGATGCTACAGTCACAGTCAATGGTTCGGAATCTGTCGGGCAGACACTTGAGCCTGGTTTCAAGGTCATCGAAGGATTTGCGTCTGCTGTGAACAAGCCGATTTCAATTGAGGTTGATGTCAAGGTGGCGGGTGAAACTATAGGAAAGCAAAGCCTGACTATAAATCCCGTCCGAAAGTGGGAGATTTATTTGCTGCATCACTCGCATGTGGACATCGGCTACACGCATGTACAGACCGAAGTTGTACGCAAGCATTGGGAATATTTTAAGCAGGTCATTGAATTGGCCCGTGAGTCGGCCGATTATCCGGAAGGAGCGCGTTTCAAATGGAACGTTGAAGTGCTTTGGGCGGTTGAGAGTTATCTGAAACAGGCTACATCGAATGAGCGAGAAGCTTTCATCGATGCGGTCAAGAAAGGCTGGATAGGTCTGGATGCTTTGTACGGCAATGAATTAACGGCTTTGTGCCGTTCGGAAGAGCTTGTTCGGTTAGTTGATTATGCTCAGAAGCTGCGGCGGCGATATGATTTGACGATTAACTCGGCAATGATTACGGACGTGCCCGGTTATACATGGGGTATTGTTCCTGTGCTTGCCCAGAGCGGGGTAAAGTATTTTTCGGTAGGGCCCAACCGCGGACATAGAATCGGTTATACATTATCGACATGGGGTGATAAACCTTTCTACTGGGAGTCACCTTCCGGTAAAGAAGATATACTCTGCTGGGTAGCGGGGGAGGGATATTCCTTTTTCCACAGCGGGCGTCTCGATTCCAGTAAACTTTTCAGCTATCTGAAACGGCTTGGCGACTCGGAGTATCCTTATGATATGGTACAGCTTCGCTACTCGATAGGCGGTGATAACGGCCCGCCCGACCCGAAGCTGAGCGAATACGTTAAAAACTGGAATGAAAAGTATGCGTATCCCAGGTTAGTTGTGGCAACTACAAGTGAGATGTTCAATGAGTTCGAACGACGCTATAGCAAGAAAGTGCCAAAGGCCCGCGGTGACTTCACGCCATACTGGGAAGATGGGGCAGGCTCATCGGCGAGTGAGACTTCGCTTAACCGGGAAGCCGCCGAGCGTTTGGTACAGGCAGAGACGTTATGGGCGATGCTCAATCCGGCCGGTTATCCAGATGACAGGTTTTACGATGCGTGGCGTGATGTAATACTTTACGACGAGCACACTTGGGGTGCTCACTGCAGTATAAGCCAGCCTGATAGTGATTTCACCAAGGCACAATGGAAAATCAAGCAGGCCTTTGCAATAGATGCCGAGGACGAGTCGCGCAAGCTTTTGAATGACTCATTAGCAGGGCATAGAAAAGAAGCAACAACAGTTACGGCAGTTGATGTTTTCAACACCTCCTCATGGGAGCGTACGGATCTGGTTGTACTGCCGATGGACTGGAATCTGCTCGGGGATATTGTCAAGGATCCGGATGGTAAATCCGTGAAATCACAAAGGCTGTCAACAGGTGAATTGGCTTTTCTTGCTAAGGATATAGCACCTCTATCCGCCAAACGATTTACCATAGAGGCCGGTAAGGTTCGCAGGTCAGGCAATGCCAAGGCACAAGGCAATGAGCTGAGCAACAGAAGAATTATTTTGAAAATCGATGACAAGACCGGTGCGATTGGCAGTTTCAAGTTGAAGGGAAATAATATCGAGCTTGTGAACC
>JAVVFI010000035.1:0-20784 GCA_032250555.1 Sedimentisphaerales bacterium | reverse complement strand
AATCCATTGACTTTGTTTTTAGGTGTGTAGAAATGTAATTTTGCGGGCCAGATGTCTCGACCGCGCTCGACATGACAAGAATGAAGATTGCCGTCCCCGACAAAAAATGAAAAGTCAAAGTGTAAAAAGGAAAATCTGGATTCCTGCTTTCGCAGGAATGACGAGATTTCAGATTGGTTGGCCTTGCTTTTTAAACGTGACAACACATAATTTCGTGGGCCAGATCCCTCCACTCACTTCGTTCGGTCGGGATGACAACGGGAGAGATTATGCTTCGTTCACTTCGTTCGGGATGACACTGCGTGAGAAATTGAAAGGGAATTATAGACTATGGAAGAAAAAGAAATAGCTGAAGAAGAAGCCGAAGGGACGCCGGTATGTATAAAGTGCTTCAGGCCTGTTGATCCACTTGCCCACTATTGCTCCAATTGCGGGGGAGCAACAGGTCAGTTTACGCATTATCTTCCATTTGTAAACATTCGCTGGCAGGCGAGTGTATGGGGGCAGGCGTGGCGTCAAATATGGTCTCGTGATGTTTCTATCGGAGGGCGAATATTCAGAGCCGTAATGATAGTATGGAATGTCCCCATTATGCTGATTGGATTGTTGTTTAGATCCAATCGTGGGATAGAAAAAGACACTGAAAACGGCTCGTGATTATCTTATTTCGGCAGAAAACAACGTGTGCAACAAGCTGCACACCCTACCTGTTGATTTATTATTTTAATGAAGATTGCCGCATTCGCTTCGCTCGGCCGCAATGACAATTATTTTAAATAGACCCCTCGACTTCGCTCGGGGTGACGGTTCTGTCAACTCGCTATCTTCATTTTTATTCCGTATTAATAGAATATCTTCGAGTCTGCTCAGGATTTACACTTTGCTCAGAGTTTAGTATTTACTATTGGGCTTTGGATAAAGGAGTGTTATACTGAGGTTCGGAGAGGTATGGAATTTTATACGGCAACGGTATATATATAGATGAAAATAATAAAAAGTTTTAATAAGCAACTAGAGTGTTAGAGAGCAGAGGATTTTTTTATATGACGAAGCCGGCCTCATTACGAGAACGTTCGCAGAGCCGGGGGGAGGAAATCGCTAACAGTGTCAGCCACGGTGCAGGGTTTTTGGCGGCAGTTGCTGTAACCCCGGTTCTTGTAATCTCTGCTGTGAAGCGCGGCGGCGCGGCCGGAATTGTTGGCGCGAGTGTGTTCGCTTTCACAATGATGCTGCTTTACGTTACTTCGGCGCTTTACCATATATTGCCAAGGAGTAAAGCCAAACGGGCATTTCATATTCTTGACCACAGCGCCATCTACCTGCTGATAGCGGGCACTTATACGCCATTCACGCTTGGGGTACTTCGAGGCGCCTGGGGCTGGACTTTGTTCGGACTCGTTTGGGGTATTGCTGTTGTGGGTGTGGCCCTCAAGTCAATCGGGGGTGTACGGTACAAAAAGCTCTCAACGCTTTTATATCTTACCATGGGCTGGCTCATCATAATTGCCGTCAAGCCGCTTTGGCTCAATATGCCGTTGCGGGGACTTTTCTGGTTAGCGGCAGGTGGGGTGGCCTACACAGCGGGGGTGGGATTTTACGCGGCCAAGCGGATTCGGTATGCTCACTTCGTCTGGCATTTATTCGTTATCGCCGGTACTGTGTGTCACTTCATCGCGGTACTGAGATACTCGGATTAAGTAAGGCTGATTGTTGCCGACGCAAAAAAACAACGATACTGATTAGCGGCGTTAGATTTTGTAAATTTTATAGGAACCCCTAATCTTCGAGCACCCTGATTTTTATATTTCTAAATGCTATTCCGCCACCGTGGTCCTGCAGTAGGATGTAACCCTGTTTGAGTTCGCCGAATTTGTCGCGGTTTTTGAATTTGCTCTTTGCGACAGCATTGCGGAATTGTTCGCCTCCCCGCTCAAACTCAAGGACTTTTTTGCCGTTGATCCAGTGCTCTACGAGATTTCCTTTTGATACGATACGGACTTTGTTCCACTTTCCTCTTGGCTTGGCCGGTCTTTCTTTTGCGGGCAGAATGTCATAGAGGTCGGCCAGGGCATGCGGGCCTTCGACTTTAGCATCGTGATCGTAGATCTGGTATTCGAGGCCAAGCTCTGTATTCGGATATGCAAAGTATTTGATGCCGCTGTTGACGTGACCGGGGCCAAAATCGGGATCGAGTTTGTAATCGAATCTGAAATCGAAGTTGCTGTACTGGTCTTTTGTAACGATACTTCCACCGAGTTTATCAGGACGCTGGTCTCGATCTGTGCAGAGGATTTGGCCTTTATTAACTTTCCAGCAGGTATTCAGTACTTTGTCATCGGTCGCACCTTTAAAACCGTTCAGAGTTTTGCCGTCGAAGAGCAATTTCCAGCCCTGGCTGATTTGCTTTTTCGTAAGGGTGTTTGGTTTCCTTCGGGTTTTCGATTTGCCGGCAGCTATTGCGCAGCTTGAGAAGATAACTAATACGGTTAGGAAGATTGCTATTATTTGGAAACTAGACTTTTGTTGCCGCATCACCGGACTCCTTATTCATAAGAATTTCTAAAATACATCATATACAATTGCTCAGCTACGTTACTGAGAGACATTAATAGTATGATATCAAATACTTAGTGAAAATTCAAGTGTTATGAGGAGATTCTCGAAGCGGTTCATTTTCTTTCAAGATACAGGAGCCAGTCATCACCTGTTGTGGGTGATTTCAGATTCTTAGCCGTTGATATTGGTTTGGCGTCGATGCGCTGACGAGTGTTCCGGGCATTTATCCATTGGACGGAATATTCACCCGGAACAATCGAAATATTGACGGCTCCGGGGGACTCTAAATATACCAGGTACTGACTGCCTGGTTCGGCCAGACAATAGCCATTGTCAACCAAATCCTGCCGGGGGCTCAATCGCCAAAATGGAATTGTTTCAAAGAAATCCCACACATGCTTGATAATATCATGAACCTTTTGGTTCTTTTGTGATATGTCCATCGTTCCGCTGAAGCCCGAAGATGAATTGCCGTTCATATCCGCAAAATTAATCGCCGCGGCAGACATCATCAGAACGTAGGCATTCTTGCGCAAGTCGTCATACGTATATTTCGGGTGATATTTGTTACCCGCCCACAAGGTCTCCTGAGCATAAAGAGGTTTTCGTGGGTGATGATTTTTAAGAAGGTCTCGACTGAGCTTTTTTCTATCGAGTGTTTTCGGGCCCTGCAGCGTGCCATAGCTGGTATAATCCTTGTCTTTGAAGTCATCATCGCCGGTGCGATTATGAACCGAGAGCAGGTGGCCAAAAACGTCCAGATTCCGTATATCATTGCCCAAACGATCCAGGTCGTCGTTAAGAAAGGGCCTGCCTTTCAAGCGTGGTTCCGGGCCGGCGAGATTGAAAAGAAGATTCCAATATGAGCCGATGCGAGCGAGTGTATATTTGATATACAGGCTCTGGTCGGCAGGATTAGTGGGATAGTTAGAATCTCTGCCAAAGAACCCGGCAAAAGGAAAGACCAAAATTTTTCGGGCGGCGAGTGAATCAAGGATTGCCTCGGCCTTCTGATATTGGCGAGGATTGGGCATTTGATTTTCCTCGTCCCAAAGGTTGGGCGTCTGCCAACCTCTACCCCTTCCCTCGGAATCGCGGTTCAAATAATGGCTGGCGATAGAGAGCATGTTATAGCCCTGCTCCTGCAACCAATTCAAAAACTGTTTCCTATCCTGTTCGGGCCAATTGGCGGCGAAGAAACGGTCTCCCACATGTAAGCTCCTTATGAGCAGATGTTCTCCACCTTTATACCCAAACCAGAGAGGGTTCGATTCATCCTTTGATATCATCCCTGGAATTTCTGATTCTATGCATTGGAAAGTACCCGAGATTCCGGGGGTGTCGTCGGAGAATTGGGCTTCGTATCTCCATAGTCCCGGCTGGTCGGGCATAAACCGGATGATCCAACGGGAGCCGCCGTCATAGAACCCCCAAAAATCCACTTTTTTTCCATCTGGTTTTGTGTATGTCACGGCCAGCGTGACATCACGGTATGGATCTGTATAGTTCTTTGTGCTGGTGAGAGTCTTTTCAAATCGGTCCCATTGATCAACGGTTTTAAGCCGAGACGGTGGTGGTTCGTATGGGCCGTATTTATCTCGAAGATATTCAAGCCACCATCGAATACCGGGATCGTCTTTCGTGCCGTAACCGCCGGGATTATTGTTCGGGCCATAGGGCAGAATACACTGGAGCCATGTGCCGGCCAGCATGTATCCCATCCCATTTAAGAGATGCTCATTGGTTTTTTTAATCTGATTGGCCTTCATATCCTCATTGTAAATGCCAATATTTATGTAGTTGTAGTAACCATCTACCTTGCTGTATTTTCCCCAATAGTTTCCCGGGGCGTTGGAGGGTGTGGCCTCGCTTTGGATATAGGGCTTACCTGCGACTTTTTCAGAGTGATGGATACCGAGGTCGGCTTCGGGCGGGGGCGGCCCTTTAAAATTCGTGGCGATGACAAAGGTGGGATCCACGGCTTTGCCTGCTATGACCATCTTTCGATTATCAAAGCCCTTAGCACGCATAGCCATACCTTCGTTGTCAATGTCAATAAAGACGTTTCGATAGTCATGATCTTTTAGCCAGCGCACCGTATTGGCAACTGCCAGATTCGCCTGAGTCTGTGTCCAGCTTTCCCATTTGGCCTTTGATGTGCTCCAATAAAGGCATCCAACCAAAACCACCATTCCCCGCTTGTCGGCTGCTGTGATAATTCTGCCCATTCGCTTTGCATAAGGCGGATTCAGGCCGGCATCTTCGCGATAGCCTTTAACATCGCCAAACCTGGAACCCATGAAAAAAACGCTGATTGTATTGACGCCGTATCGAGCAAATGTATCAAGATTGGCAATCAGCTCATCAGTAGTTTCATCGGAAATCAGCGCATTGGAGCAGCGCAGGCCTTTGACCAGAAATTCCTGACCGTTGAGATATGTCTTCTCGCCCTTTACGGTGAAGACATAGTCACCGGCGCAGCTTTGAGGACAGAGAAAACACAACAGCAACAAAACACTTGTTAGAAAGTAGTACTTCATTCGAAATCCTCCATATATACTAAATAATAGACTGCATAAACTTTTGCTTTTATAAGCTTAGCAAATCCTTTGCTGATTTTCGAGAAGTTTTTCGCTTCTCTCACTAAAATACCTTCGCAAAGACGGCAGAAATCTTGAATCATAAGGGAAGACTTGTTAGCATTATATAAAAGAAATTCGGTTACGCAGCCAAGCAAGGATAAGCGTGATTGTATAGCAAATATCGTCCTTAGGATCGGCGGCGTTTTGAATAAGAGAGTTCTGATGCGTAAGAAAGCTCAAAAATTAGCTGTTGCTGCGGTAATGCTTAGTATTGCAGCGTTTTTTTATATAATTCAACAGCCAAATAAGTACCGCGTTGAAGATATTCTTGCGGCCTATATGGAGCATGGAGATTACAACGATATTACTATCGAGTATCCCCTTGATGAAACGCTGTTTCCACCGGAGATGGTTCCGCCGGTATATCGCTGGAATGACGGCGTCACTGCGTCGAGGTCATGGCTGATACGGTTTGAGTTTTCCGACGGCAAGCCATGTATGAACTTTATGGCACAGCGGCAAGAGTGGACACCTAAGCCGGAAGATTGGGAGAAAATAAAGCATAGATCGCTTGAGCAGGTGGCTAAAATCGTGATACTCGGCGTTGGTTCCGGTGAACATGTGAGGGTACTGTCACGAGCCAGTATGTCATTTAAAACTTCCAAAGATCCTGTAGGGGCGCCTTTGTTTTATCGTGAGGTCAATTTGCCATTTTTAGACGCTGATAAAGATTTGTCCGGCATACGGTGGCGTTTCGGGTCTATCAATTCACCGAAGCCTCCGATAGTCCTTAAGAACCTGCCGGTATGCGGTAATTGTCACTCATTCAGCCGGGACGGCTCAATGCTCGCAATGGATGTGGATTATGCCAGCAACAAAGGCTCATACGTCATTACAGAAGTCAAAGAACAGATAGTGTTGGCCACAAAAGATATTATTACCTGGGCCGACCACGAGAAGACCGAACAGGCCAACGGCCTGCTGTCGCAGATATCGCCTGACGGGCGATACGTTATCAGTACCGTTAAAGATATATCCGTTTTTGTACCTAAACCAGAATTAGCCTTCTCGCAATTGTTTTTTCCCGTGAAGGGTATGCTATGCGTGTTCCATAGAGAAACCGGCCGGTTTCAGGAGTTGCCCGGTGCAGATGATCCTGAATTTGTTCAGAGCAATCCGGTATGGAGCCCAGACGGAAAGTATATTGTCTTTGCCAGAGCCAAAGGTCCCGATCTGCGAAATACAAAGCACCAGGGTTCTGTTTGGCTGACCCCGGCTGAAAGCCAAGAATTCATTGCGGCAGATGAGCCATTTTTGTTTGACTTGTATAGAATTCCTTTTAATGATGGTGCGGGGGGTAAGCCAGAGCCCGTTAAGGGTGCATCGAATAATGGTATGAGTAATTTTTTTGCACGTTATTCTCCGGACGGTCGTTGGATTGTGTTTTGCAAGGCGAAAAGCTATATGCTGCTTCAGCCCGACAGCGAGTTATACATCATACCGGCAGAAGGTGGTAACGCACGCAGGCTGCGCTGTAATACCAGCCGGATGAATTCCTGGCACAGCTGGTCACCGAATGGTAAATGGCTGGTATTTTCATCCAAGGCCTACTCGGACTATACGCAATTATGCCTTACCCATATCGATGAGGATGGGTACAGTACGCCAGCGGTGCTCTTGTCTCATTTGACGGCACCCGACAGAGCAGCGAATATCCCTGAGTTTGTCAATACACAACCGGGAGCAATCATCAGGATTAATGAGCAATTTCTCAAGACAAATAAATGAATAAATTTTTCAAGCTCATTAAACCAGTATCAACGCCATTTTTTACTTGATAGATCAAAACTTGCTTGTATTTTATGATGGTACAACAGTGGCTGGGAATCCTCTGAATGACGAGAAGTTCGTGATGTTATTCGGAAACCATATATACATAGTTAGCGTTAGGACCTAAGATGAACGAGTTCATTCAACAGTTCAGTCCAATCACGCAGGCGCTCTTCGCCACGCTCTTTACCTGGGGCGTTACTGCGGCAGGTGCGGCCCTCGTCTTCTTCACGAAGAAGGTAAATCCTAAAGTCATGGATTCCATGCTCGGATTCGCCGCCGGTGTTATGATTGCGGCAAGTTTCTGGTCGCTGCTTGCACCTGGTATAGAAATGGCCGAACAGATGGATCAAATTCCATGGGTGACAGCGATAATCGGTTTCATGGTTGGGGGGCTTTTCATGAGATTAGCCGACCGAGTACTGCCGCATCTTCACCCAGGGTTTGATATCGAGCAAAGCGAGGGACCAAAGACATCCTGGCAGCGAAGTACACTATTGGTGCTGGCGATCACCTTGCATAACATTCCTGAAGGTCTTGCTGTCGGAGTTGCCTTCGGGGCAGTGGCAGCCAATCTTTCTTCTGCTACTCTTGGCGGCGCTATTGCGCTGGCAATTGGAATTGGTCTCCAGAATTTTCCGGAAGGAGCCGCGGTATCTCTACCATTGAGGAGAGAAGGAATGGGGCGGAAGAAGAGCTTCTTTATGGGGCAGGCCTCGGGTATAGTTGAACCGGTTGCCGGTGTGCTCGGAGCAGCATTTGTTCTTCATATGCAGGGAATCCTGCCCTATGCACTTTGTTTCGCCGCAGGGGCAATGATTTTTGTGGTGGTGGAAGAGCTGATCCCGGAATCCCAGCGGAACGAGAAGAATATTGATATTGTAACTATGGCAACCATGGCCGGTTTTGGGGTGATGATGATCCTTGATGTAGCGCTGGGTTGATAGATATGAACCGTGAACTAAACTCTTAGAACCAGCAACAAGACGCTCCATTGGACATAACGGACATACCGCACCGTTTAGCTTAACGTTAAGGGTGGTACAAGGGAATTAAGGATATTCCATAACCTATAGAGACATATCCTTGACAGATTGACGAAAATGCAAGCCATTTTTCTACGGTAAGAAATTCTTTCGTGCAGCGAGTTTTTCGGGGAGGTAGTGTTCGATCACATAGTTGAGGTTGTGGACGGCGAATGCCTGCTGCTCGGCCCTTACTCCCATATCGAGAAGCTGCTTAATCGAATCCTGCCAGGGCTTATAGTGCTGGACGAAGGGATCGTTCCTGAGGGCGTCTTTGGCGCGTTTGATGTCCACTTCT
This sequence comes from Sedimentisphaerales bacterium, assembly GCA_032250555.1. Taxonomy (GTDB): domain Bacteria; phylum Planctomycetota; class Phycisphaerae; order Sedimentisphaerales; family Anaerobacaceae; genus NIOZ-UU13. Next base: position 12,493 of record JAVVFI010000035.1, on the reverse strand, counting down.
TTGAGAGGGTGAGTGGGCAGCTTGTAGTCAACGATGTCCTGGGGTGTGACACCGAGGAACCTGGCATTGGGGACACAAAAGTGGCGGTTGATGTGCGCGGCATTGCCGGAGCCGACCTTGAGCGTGCGGTAAATGTTGAACATGCCGTATGGGTCACAATCCACGAAGGCATATACAGGGAGTTTCAACTCGTCAGCAATCCGCCGAATGAAGCGGCGACAGGCACGAGTTGGTACGCCGCCCATGGAGATGAGGATGCAGTTGGCCTTGCGCCAATAGCTGTGCTTGACCAGGCGTTGAAACATACCCGCAGTCTCAATGGCGAGTACGAATTTAGCTTTTGTTTCGAACTTCAGATGCTCGACGGAGCTTGGTATCGAGTAGGCACCGGAGCCGAATTTTGTGCAGTCGATGCGCAAGGGCTTGCCGTCCGAATCATGGTCGATAACAATGAGCTTGCCGGCTATTTCGCCGCCCTTTTCCTCCGGGATGAATCCGAGCTGTTCGCGATTAACCTCGAACAGGCCTTCTATGTCGTCGATTACGGTGTCCGATTCGGGCTGCTCGTCGAAGCGGGCATCGTCCCAGTTCTTGGATACGTAGTACGCTTCTCGTTTGGTCATGATTTCGTCATCTTCAACGAGAGTCTTGGCCTGGGACATCATGCGCAGGGTCTGGGCAAAGGTTTTGACCGTTGCGACTGTGAGTGTTCGAACTTTCTTCTTGCCTTTTAGCTCAAGGAAGCCTTTCTTAGGGTGGTACTCCACATTGCTCAATGAACGCAACGGGAATGAGAGAGTGGGCTTGCTCTTTCGCTGGATTTTGTTTCTAACAGAGTTGGCAGTTTCTTTGATTTGATTTGCAACCTTAACCTTACTCATGATCGGCTCCTTCTAAGGACGTCTTCCAACTGTCTTACCATTGTGTGCTCCTGACGCTCGGTTAGCTCGAGCATCTCCCGTAATGCAATTGCGATGTGGGGAATATATTGTTCGATGTATGCCTTTTTCCTTTCGGATTCGGCGGCCTTACGCCTGCGACGAATGAATAAGGACAACCGCCGACCACATTCCTGCAGAGCGAGACGGACTTCTTTGATAATTTCGGGGTAGTGGGCAACGGCCTCTTTGCTCTCTGATGTAAATGGAACCCAAACGGAGGCCATGTGGACCATTATAATGAGCGGGCCTGAGGGCAGAGCGCCCGAGGACTGCTGGAGTGCATAGTTGCGCCAAGCGGTATTTAGCACTGAGCGTGTCATCGCACAAGCAGACTGCTGATAAAGCAGGGGTACTCTATTAGCGTATCGCAACACACGTGCAAGGCCTTCAACCGGTAAAGAACCACCGTACGCCAGCCCCGCTTCTATCTGGAAAGGATTACCGCGATAAACCGAAGGCGGCCGGGTTACGGCGGTATATAAGTCGGCTTCGATCTGCTTTTTCAAACCGGCCAGAATCAACTCTTCGCCAATTGGGCTAAGACAATCCGTGCGCGGATTCATAATCTTAGTCTTATTGATGGCTTTATATAAATTGTCTGCCTCCTGCCTTGCAATACGAGAAGGCCGAGAGCGCTCGGAGACCTTGGCTTGTTCGCAGATCATTTTCGCCACCCGGCTGCTGATACGTGAGAAATCGGAATGTAAGAATGATTGAAGGGTGCGTGCCTGGGTATCGTGGAGCATTTTAATGAGCATTCCCAATTCCACACCATAGGGATGGGGCTTGATTTCCCGGGTGTGAACGGGTAACTGCTTCGAGACCCGCTTAAACACCTGTTTTTCGCCATCCGGTGTGACGAACTCAAGCGAGATGTGAGGATTCGCAATGGCTGTCTGTTCGAGATATTCATGTACCGACTGGCGGCCCTTTTGAAACTTAGCCTCCAGTTCAATCTCCACCCTGGTACCCCGCTGGACCGGCCAGTCGATAGTTTCATCCAGGATGATTCGCGGCTCGTTCTTCTTGGTGTCAATCTCAAGCTCGTAGTAATGCGCGGGCTTGTTTTGTGAGGTTTTCGATGTGATAGATATTGGTTTGCCGGTAGTGAGCTGCCCGTACATGCCGGCTGCGGATATTCCTATTCCCTGCTGGCCTCGAGACATCTTGAGCCGATGAAACTTCGAGCCGTAAAGAAGCTTGGCGAAAATCATAGGAATCTGTTTTTTAAGAATACCCGGCCCATTGTCTTCAATAGTCACTCGAAAGCGATCGTCCTCTATACCGGGAGCGATGATGACCTTCACATCCGGTAGAATTCCCGCTTCTTCACATGCATCCAGTGAATTATCGACACCTTCCTTGATTGTCGTGAGCAGTGCTTTTCGAGGATTATCGAATCCAAGGAGGTGACGATTCTTTGTGAAGAACTCCGCGACAGAAATCTCCCGCTGCTGGAGCGCCATATCTTCGGCTGTGGAGTGACGGGGAGATTCCTTTTCGGGAGCTTCTTCTGGTGCTTTCGTATCTGCTTTAGACTTGGACTTTATCGAAACACTGCGTTTTTTCTTGGCAGTTTTTTTTGCAGCCTTTTTTACGGCTTTTTTTGCCAATTTTTTGGCAGCTTTTTTTTTCGACTTTGCCCGCGTCTTCCTGACTTTTGCCATAGGCTCGACTCCTTCCTCGTATTTTGGGCCTGGCCGGACAACACAACAACATGCCGGAATACAGACATGTGCATATCGGCCATTTTTAGCAGCTTCTGATAATAACGGTCAGCAGCAACTTAGTCAAGTTTGGATTATCGAAACAGAACATGACAAAATATTTGATTAGAAGAATATTGTTTGTTAGAGTACTATAGGTGTTTGCTGGAGTCTTTCTGTTATGATAAATAATTCCTGAATTAACTGAGATAAACCAAATGAGTGAAATACAGCCAATTTTATTATCCGCTATTACCTGCGGCAGAGTGCTTTTTGACAAAGTCTCCGGTATGCCGAGTATTATAGATATTGTTCAAACTATTAACGCTCAACAATTTCCGGCAAGACATCCGCAAATTGTCTTTTTTTGTGAACTTACAAATGGACATGGCGACACGAAAATGAAAATAAGACTCGTTGATACGCAGGAAGAAGATAAATATATATTTGAAAAAGAAGGAACTGTACAGTTTAAGGATGTTAAGCAAATAGTTACTTTAGCGATGGATTTACACGGTGTTGTCTTTCCCCGGCCGGGAGAGTATCGTTTTCAGCTATTCGCCGGTGGAAATCTACTTGGGGAAAGACGAATTATCTGCCGAAAAATTAACCTGCCGCCAAAGACAGGACCTACGGACCCCGAGAAAAACTGAAAGTATTATCATCAGGTTTTTGTTAATCAGGAAAACTTTTGGACACTCTTCTTTATATAATTGCCGGCCCTCTTTTTCTCATATCCATAGCTGCACATTTCTATGTTAAAATCCGTTTACGTCCCAAAGAGGACTCAGATTTAGACGACTATTACTATGAGTTCGAAGAGCAGCATCCGGACTATGCCAGTTACTTAAAATGGTCAAGAATCACTTTCGCTGGTGCAGTTGTGGGTGCTTTAATGCTGTTTTTTGCTGCAGTGTTTTAATACAATTATATTCTTTCCAAGGCTCTTGATGTCGGGTAAAGGGCTTATTCCGCTATATTCCCATCTTTTTGGGCTTTTTCCGCACACTTTCAAATAGTTCTATTGTTAATGTCTCTATGGATTATGACGATATAGTGGAATTAGCAAACTAATGACTGTAAATAATTTTATTGTGCAGCCGAGATTTCTTAAAACTCTTTTCCGATATTCTTCGTAGGAGTTATTATTATGGAAAGCATGTTAATGGAAGTAGATGAGCAGACTGAAGTGACCAAAAAATGTCCTTATTGTGCCGAGCAAATCCAGAATGAAGCTATAAAGTGTCGATTTTGCGGAGAGTTCCTCAATAAACCCTTAGGCACAAGCCCGGGGACACCTTACAACCATACAAAAACAAAATGGTATCATAGCACATCAACTATTGTAATTGCTCTTTTATGTCTGGGACCGCTTGGCCTGCCACTTGTATGGATGAATCCACGTTATAAAACAGCTTCAAAGCTCATAGTGACGTTCATCGTAATCGGTGTTAGTATTTTATTTTGCTATCTCACCGTAAACACATATTTTCAATTGATGGAACAAATAAAGGCGCTGGGGATTGGTTGAGGCCGGGCTTTCTTAGAAGCTGTTTCAAAATTCAATTTCTGAAACGACCGGAGCCTATACTGAATGATTCAGTATAAGCTCCGAATTAATACATATCTACCATATTAACCACTTAATAACTTGGCATTTAACACCGGTTAAGGTACAGGCGGATACAGACGGATATCGTCGAAGTACATCATACCTGAACCGCCGGCAACCGGATTATTCCTGTTACCAAGGCCAAGAGTAATCGAATTTACATTGGTTAGATCCACACCCTGGTCGGCAAAGCGTGTCAGATCAATGTCCCATTGAGTCCACGATGCTTGTGCCGCATCTGGATTATCATTAGTGACTACCGCGTTGTCATTGAGAACAACATACATCTGCTCAGCAGCATTGGACGAACTGCCTTTGAACCAAATCGCCAAAGTGTTGACGCCGTTCACTGTCCAGTCACGATTGGAAGACAATGTTAAAGTAGCCTCGGATTTTCCGGGGGCATTGTCATAGACAAAAGGCATCGACTGCAAACCACTGTGAACAATAATCTGCTCGGTAAATGGAGGATTATCATATCCCACGAGGGAGCCGTTTGCCGGATCGTCTAATCCATCGGCCCAGGCAAGAAATATCCTGTTGCTCTGTGGATCGGTGGTGTCAAGGTCATTGTAGCTTTCCATATCGTCAATGACAAGGAAGTTGGCCGTAGTAAAACTCCAGAGAGGACCTGTCCACGGGCTGTCGGTGTTGGCGTTATTAGCTTCATCAATACGCCAGTAGTAGGTGGTATTCCACTCGAGTTGTCCTGGGTCATAACTTTCGGAGCCGAGGTTTCCGCTTTCTTTAAGCTCAAGCGCACTTGCATCGGTACCGAAGTAAATTTCATATGAAGCACCAAAGACTCCCGGTGACCATGTAAGAATAGGTGTCTGCTTGACATCCACAGCGCCTTTTGCCGGATTCGGGCTGCTGACGGCGCCCTGGGTAATAAAGCTCCAGACGTCGCCTTTGTGTGTTTCTACAGCATCAAACTCATCGACTCGCCAGTAGTAAGTCTCAGCCGTTTTAAGTGCATCGGGAGTAAAGGTCAAAGTGCCCTGAGTCTGACTACCAGTCGCATTGCTAACCTCATCAAAATTGTCGCCGAAATAAACCGTGTGCAGTTTCGCACCGAAACCTGCTGTCCAGCTTAGGGTCACATCGGGATTCACATACTCGGCAGCATCAGCCGGGTCGGGAGCATAGGCAGTCTTAGGCGGAACCAAAAAGCTCCAAATGTCACCCTTCCACGGACTGTTCGGCTCGGTGTCATTGACCTCATCGATCCGCCAGTAATATGTGGTACCGGGGACGAGGCCATCCGGATAGGCAAAACCTGGGAAGCCAACAACCATGAATGTAGCGGTTTGATTGCCGATGAATGCGTCTTCGGCACCTTCATTCACGGCATCATAGTTATCGCTGAAATAGACATCGTGCGATGCCGCGCTATCACCCGGATACCAGCTAATATTCGCCCATGTATCGGTATGTATGGAACCATCAGCCGGGACGGGGCCTAAGGCGACCGGAGATTCTATTCCCTGCATAAGCTTTTTAATCTCGGCCGGTGACAGCGCCCGCTTGAAGACGAAGAAATCATCCAGCAGGCCGTTAAATTGCCAGCTATCGTCAACGTCCATTCCAATGCGAGCACCTCCGTGATTTACACTGCCCCAATTGTCGGCTGCCGGTACACCGGGAGGCGCTTCGACGAAATCGTTGCCATATTCCGCAACCAATTCCCCATCAATGTACATAGCGCCGCCTCCATACTCACCGGGAACTAATTCCCAAGTGCATGCCATGTGGTGCCATACACCGAACTCTACGGTTCCTTCATATCCATCGATGATGTAGTTGTTAGCACTATCGCCAACATGGGCGCGGTACTGGCCATTGCGAATATAACCACCGTGACACCATGAATGCGGGTCTGCCAGAGCGCTGAATATTGTCTGTGTATCGCCTGTATCCTCCGGTTTCATCCAGTAGGCAAGCGTAAAGGCTGTTGTTGGGATATCCTCAAGAGGGAACTCAGGCCCGTTCAGGTCAAGGTAACTACCATTGCCGGTAATTTGGCAGACTTCTGAGCCTGTATAGCCAGCACCAGCAAGCCCGCTAACGCTGCCGACCACAACGGCATCATTGCCGTGACCGGATTTGTCGAGAACAAAGGGATTACTACCAAAGCCCTCAAAGTCATAGAATATAACCAGAGAGGGATCTACAGCAGCGAAGGTGCTACCAGCCAGAGTCAATACCAAAACAAAAGAGAAAAAATAAATCAATTGTTTACACATTATAGTCCTCCTTCAAAAAATGTTCACGGATTGGTAATTGAAACGTGAAAACCACACTGTTGAAACACAAACCCACTTCAGGAACCAACTCTGTGCCTTGCATAATAACTTCCCCTCATCCTCAAAGAATTGCATTCTTTTGATGCTTTAAAAGCCCAAAGCCGCCCGGTTGCACGAACAAAAAGCCATTAACATAATTTATACCAAAACATCCACTTTCCCGTCAAGGAAAATATTTTGCAGTATGTATGTCCTGACAATAGAAAAAAAACTGGGTAATATAGTTCCTTATGCATTGCTTTTTTGCAACGATAGTGAAAAAATACGCAGGCAAACATTCCCTTCATTGCAATTGCGTATTATCGAAAGATTGTGTATCTTAGTGTTTTATGGAGCATCTGCGGTTATATATCGTGTTCAAGATAAAAAACATATAATGAATTGTGATGAAAGGCAAAATTATGCAATCAGGAAAGACTCTTAAACTATTTATACTTCTCGTTATATCGATTGTGATTTTGAGCGAAAGCTGTGGTGTCAGCTCTGATTCAAAGACAGCCAAAGCCGAGAATGATAAGTGGGAGAAAACAATCCAGAGTTTCGAGGATTGGGACAGCAAGAATTCATTTCCACTTGACGGGATTTTGTTTGTCGGCAGCTCCAGCATTCGACTGTGGCCTACACGCGAACGCTTTCCGGAATTTCCAGTGATAAATCGGGGCTTCGGAGGCAGCCACATTTCAAATGTAAATTACTTTGCTCATCGAATCGTATTGCCTTATAAGCCAAGGATGATAGTGTTTTACGCAGGGGATAATGACATATCAGGGGGGAAAACTCCACAGCGCGTTTTCGGTGACTACCGGAAATTCGTCAATCTTGTTCACAAAGAGCTTCCAGCAACACGGATTATATTTGTTGACATTAAGCCGAGCCTTAGCCGCTGGTCGCTTTGGCCGCTGATGAATGAAGCTAATTCGATGATAAAGAAATTCTCCGATAAAGATGAACGCCTGTTTGTTTTTGATTCTGCAACTCCACTACTTGGAAGTGACGGCAAACCGGATGAACAATTTTTTCTAAAAGACAATCTGCACCTTAACAGCAAAGGTTACGATGCGTGGACCAGAGCGATCAAACCCATCGTTAAAGAAGCATTTAAGCCGGAGCTGACCGAACCTTTGGCCTTACACAGTAAAGAATCAGAAGGAAAGCGAACATATCTCGATGTGGAATATGTACCGGGTGGACACGAACGGCAGAAATTGGATATTTACCTGCCCGAGCATGGAACAGATACGGGGCCATTGCCCGTGGTTGTCTGGATACACGGCGGGGCATGGCGTGCAGGCAATAAAAAGAATTGCCGTTCGAAAGTGTTCCTCAAAGACGGCTATGCGGCTGCAAGTATCAACTATCGTCTCAGTCAGCATGCCACATTTCCGGCGCAGATCGAAGATTGCAAGGCTGCAATTCGCTATCTTCGGGCCAATGCAAAAAAGTATAACATCGATCCGGACCGTATAGGTGTTTGGGGCTCATCTGCCGGAGGGCATCTTGTGGCGCTTTTAGGAACAACCAGTGACATTCAAGGTTTCGATAAGGGTCCCAATCTCCATGTTTCAAGTAGGGTACAGGCCGTGTGCGATTTCTTCGGGCCTACGGACTTTACCAAGATGAGTAACTTTGAGAGCAGGATGGATCATGACGCCGCCGACTCGCCTGAGTCGATACTCGTTGGAGGCCCTGTTCAGGAAAACAAAGAGGCTTGTAAGAGAGCCAATCCTATTACATATGTCAGCAGAAATGACCCGCCAATCCTGATTGTGCACGGTGATAAAGACCCGCTTGTGCCGCACAACCAGAGCGAGCTTCTATATGAAGCGTTAAAGAAGGCGGAAGTGGATGTTAAATTCCATACAGTCAAAGGCGGCGGCCACGGCTTTAAAGATGTCCAGGTTGACCGTATGGTTAAGGAGTTTTTCAACAGACACTTAAAGAAATAATTTGCTACTTTTATTTTAAAAGCTGTTTAAAAAGAGTCCCGCAATCCTTTATAAAGCTGCTGCAGTTTGTGTACTCTCTCGGAACCGATTTTTCTACAGTAGCGGATGTTCGCGTATTCTAAATACCAGTCTGATATCCTTGTCCAGAAGCCAGTATCTGAATCCCGCCGTCGAAGCTGTTGAGAGAAAGCATGTAAAGGCTCATTAAAATGACGCTGTGAGCCCGCTGCTTTAACTTTGCGATCCATCCCAGTCAGCATCTTATGCAAAGTTAAAAGCTCCACACTTTGCTGCTGCCTCAAGTTAGTTTTATTTTTAGACTTCTTCCTGTAGTATCGTAACAGGACCAGTGACAACGCCCCGCCAAGAAAGCTCAACGTCAGAACCACGCTATTGAGAACACCAAAGGAATCAACCAACCAGCCAATCACACCAATGAGACCATATTGATACAAGGCCTGCATAAGCTGACCAAGAGAACCAAAACCACCATTCATTTGCCCGAGCTCTTCCAAGGCCGGCGCGGCATCCAGATCCTCCCCCGGTGTAGCTTCGACAATAGTCCACTGTTTCTGCTGGGGGTCCCAGGCTTCGACCCAGGCATGGGCATCCATGTTTCGCGCAATCCACACTCCAGTCTGCTCATCTTTCGCAGTTACAAAAAAACCCGTAACATATCGAGTCGGGACATCGGCAAGACGCAGCAGAATCGCAGCTCCAGAGGCAAAATACTCACAATAGCCGGTGGATTCCTCTAACAGAAAGTGGGTCAACTTGTCCTTGCCCGGCGGGATGTTGAGCCCGAGCACATAGGTGTAGTTAGTGCGAAAGTGGCTAATGACAGCATCGATTTTCTCTTTCGTGGTGTTACATCCTGCAAAAATTCTGTCTGCCAGCTCATGTATCCGCGGATCAAGATCGTTCGGAGTACTCCTGTGCCCGTCCGGGGATTCCTGAGAAACGGGTTTTGTGTAGCCAATCTCGTAATACAGTCCGCTACGAAATTTAGGATTATAAACAATATCATCGTCGTCCCGCATCAACAGATTAAGCGGCGCCTCAATTAAAGATGTTCCGAGCGGTGTAAAGATAGTATCATTGAATCGGGATTCATGCCGGATGGTCATATACTTACACTGTGAAGCATCTGTATCGTTCAGGCGGAAAACATTTGTTTTTCGAACGGAATACAGTCTGAACGGCAAGTTTTCTTTGATGAAAAGCGCTTCCCGGTGCGACAGATCGTGCCATTCGGATTGAAGATAGACATCAAATGCCATGGCCCTCAAGTAGCCCGGACTCACATCACTCGAAATACTCAAAACAGGCGTAGGATCCAGTTCTCCCTTGATTAACAGCACGCTCGACAGCTTACCGCTCGTGGAAAAGCCCACACGCGCCATACTCTCTGATGTATTCTCCAAAGCGGTATTTCTTCCCCAGAACAAAACCGGAAGATTGAGAACTTCCACATGGCGATATAGTATTGAACTCACAATCCAACCGCCGTTAACTGTGACAATAACTATCAGGGCAAAAGCAAGCCAGCGGGATATTCGCCAAAGACTTCCGGGAACGCGTTTGTCCATCGAGCCATGGGCAGAAGCTGCATAAAACACAACAAGCATAACCGACAGCAGCTCTGAGAGACGAAATGTAATATGCATATCATTAAGTAAAAGAACCTGTCCGGCGGATATCGTGACAGCTACATGAAACAATCCCAGCGAAGAAGGGAACTGGCGGGGTCTCCCGAGAAACAGTATCAGGATCATTGAAGCCAGGAAGTAGCGGGCTATTGTCTGCCAGGCGACAACTTCTGCTTGTACTGAAGTTACACGGTGGAATGAGTTGGCATATCTGTAGTGAATTGAAAACATAACCGCCAGAAAAAGCAGAAGTAATGAGGTTATAACACGTCTTTCCGGCTTTATATCCCATGTAAAGCGCCGTTGTAAACCCAGCAGCCCCAGCATACAAAGTATTGTCGGATACGCAATATCACCAGAGACCAACCCGGTGAGCAGCGAGCTTGTCAGTACTATAATTATAGCAATGGCTTTTTGCGTCTTCATAAACTTTTTATTTGCCCCGTCAATATATCATCAGGAGACAGGTACCTTACATTTGAAGTCCAGCTCATATTTTCATCATCGGCAGGCATTTGGCCAGATTGGCCTATCAGCAGAACATTACAACGGCAGCCGGCCTGATTGGCCAGCCCGATCAAATGCCGATATGCCTTGTTCAGCCCCAACAGAATGAAAAATACTTCAGAAATTCGAGGGAACTGACTTATTAATACCGGCGATATCTTTTCGAGTGAATACCCTTTAGATGGTTTGGCTCCCGCCAGAATATCCTGTATCTTATCGAGGCATAACATTCTTGGTAAGGTGGTGAGCTGATAAATTTCATTACCGGCAAGAAGGACGTCAATAAGACAATCTTTGTTGATTGTGAAAGCCACAGAAGCGCAAAGCGATACTGCTGCTTCGAGCTGCCTGCTTTCGCATGAAGCTGGCAATAATGGGAAATCTGAAATGCAGGTATCCAATATCAGTGCAGTTCGCTTGTCAAAATCATCGTGGTACTCCTTTGTGGCCGGCACAGAAAGGCGGGCCCAGGCACGTGCGTCAATTCTTCGGGGGGAATCACCCGGCAAAAAAGGACGGTTCCCGGCGTATTCAGGGAACGCACTCCTTTGGCCTGCGAGTCTTGCTCCTCCAGCACAAACCTTTTGACTCATGCCCATGGAGGATAATTGGAGCCTGTAAAAAACCGGAAGAACGATAAGAGTCTCCAGGTCATCATATGATATACCAAAATTAAACAAGTTAAATGGAAATCCGGACTGGCAAATCGGTCTTTTGATTTTGTAATAGCCACGCCGGGCCGGTCGTATCTCAAAAGTCACTTCGATAGTCTCGCCCGGACCAAGGTGGGGAATCACCTGAGCATCTCCGTGTTGTTTAATAGTCTCAGGCAAATCACGAAAAACCACACAGAGATTATAGGCCGGCAGGCGCGAGGTGTTCTTGAGAATATAACTGAACCTTGTTATCTGTCCTACTATGACACGTTCAGGCAGATTACCGTTTATTTGGATTTTGGGCCGTAGAACAAAACCGACTACTAAAGCCATTAGCATAATTGCTACTAAAGCCGAAAGTACTCCAAAGGCAGGAACAATGAGAGCCGCTAAAGCGACAAAGAAAGTACCTCGCAGAATTACCTTGCCGGTATCCGTAAAACCAAGATGTAATCTACCATCGTTTTTTTCCATCGCGGCAGCCACCTCTTCAAACGGGTACTTTGATACGGCCGACAATGTCGGTTACAATCTGCCTAGCATTAGTACCGCTGTGGAGTGCTTTTGAGGTCAAAATAATGCGATGCGGCAATACGTGCGGAACAAGCCACAATATATCGTCGGGAATTACAAAATCCCGCTTTTGGAAATATGCTCTGGCACGGGCCGCTCGTGACATCATCAAGGTCCCGCGTGTGCTGATACCTAACCGAAGTCGATTATCATTGCGGGTAGCATGTACAATTTCAACAATATACTCCAAAATACTATCATCGATGTGAACGTCGGTAACTTCTTTCTGTATCTGGCGGACCTGCTCAAGCTGAAGTACAGGCTTTATTCTTTCGAGTGGTTCGTTGTGGGCATGCGACTTGAGAATATCTATCTCGACTTCAACAGACGGATAACCTATCGCAAGGCGAACCAGGAAACGGTCAAGCTGGGCCTCAGGTAACGGATAAGTGCCGTGGAACTCAATTGGATTCTCCGTTGCAATGACCATAAACGGTTTAGTCAGTGGATAACGATGGCCTTCAATAGTCGCCTGATTCTCATTCATTGCCTCCAGCAGGGCTGACTGTGTTCTGGGTGAAGCGCGGTTAATCTCGTCTGCAAGAAGGATGTTGCAGAAAATCGAGCCGGGATTGAACTTGAAGTCCCCGTTAACAG
>JAVVFI010000359.1:0-5558 GCA_032250555.1 Sedimentisphaerales bacterium | reverse complement strand
ACAATATAAGAATGCGGCAGCCACTGCCGTACCAGCTGCATCTGTTCGGCCGCTCCCTTATAATCTTTCAGACCTTCGGTTAAAAATTTTCCATATTTCCAACGCAGGCGCCAGTCTGAAGGTGATTTCTGAATCGCCTGAAGATATTCGGGGACAACATCTCCCATGGCATCAGGAGCAAGATACTTTTTCAGGTCCTCAATATTTTGTTCCATTTGTATTACACGTTCCTGCTGGTAAAGCTGATTGGTAAACGGTGGCTGTTTGATAAAGTCATTAAGAACCTTGTTGGCAATCTGATATCTATCCCAACCAGTATAAGCCAGGCGTTGAGCACATTGGTCCTCGTTTAATATCTGGTGATTATCAGACTGTTGAGTTTTGGCCAAATTAGGAGGAAGTAGCTTTTCCACTTGTCCAAAAACTGTTTTAGCGAGAAAATAATTACCTTTGAAATTCAAATGTACATGCTCATAAAACAGCTCTTTGCCCGGAGTGTCATAAGGGCTGTTTCCTTCTAAATACTTAGCTGCGTCAGTCAGGTAAATACCTTCGTCAGTCCTGCCGCCGGCTACGTCGTGAATGATTTTATTGATCCGTGTATCAGAACGGAAACGAAGTGTGTCCAGCTCACGTGCTCGAATATATCTTTCCCGTGCCTTTTGATATTCAGCGACAGCCCAATAGCATCGCCCCAGCCGAAACTGCAGGTCGGCGTAACGGTCATCAATCTTCGCTGCTTCCGAATAGCATTCGATAGAACCAGTATAATCACCCTGTAATTCGTGTTCAGTGCCCTGCCGGTAAATATCCTCCCACTTTTTCATCTCTGTAGGAGTCAAATCCGATCTATGCAGAGAAGCAAATGGCGGGCAATCTTTCAAATTGCTTCCTACGGTACAGAAAATTATTTTACTGCGACTTTTTGATGCAATGCATCTAATATCTTCCATATTTTTCTGAAAATTATGGTAAACCGCCTCCAAAGGAGGGGTATCGGCCCGTACCTGGTTGTTAAGAAACATTTCCAGACCGAGCCAGATTCTGGGCGCATTTTTTTCAGTACCAAACGAATCGGTCAAGCCGGCTAAAAGCTGCCCCAGTCTGGTTCCTTTAAGGGCAATGCCGGCACGGATGGCATGTAAATTACCCACAGGAAGATTATATACGGTTCCAGCGCCATAGGGCCCGGTAACTTCGTTGTTGCCGAGATATACGATGAAGAGGTCAGGTTCGTAACGAGCACAGTCTTTTGCTATCTGCAGGACGACATGGGAATTAATGGCCGTCATCGCGGTGTTTATAATTTCAAAATTTTCCGCCGGATATCTATCTTTTAGCATTTCCTGCAGAATCCGCCCGAAATTAAACGCCGGTTCCGGCGTGCCCTGAGCGGCAGAAGCACCAAGTATAAAAATCCGGTAAGTATTGTCCGGCTTGTCGGAAGGAAATATGAACGACTCAAAATCTCGCGCTAGATTTTTGGGGAAAAACCTCCAGCCAAACTTAATATTGTCACAATAAGCATCCTTGCCGTCAACCTGACATTTCATAATCGCATGGGGATTGAAACCGTAACCGGCCACTCTAAGAGACAACTCTACCACCAACAACAGCAGAACCGGAAAAACTGTAAGAGCGATGATACGAAACAGCCAAAGACGCCGGCCGGTTATCGCTGTTGGCCGGGCCTGCTTTTTGTCCTCTTGCAAGTTACTTCGAGCTTTATGATGATGGACTTCTCTTTGAGTATGTGATAATGATTTCCTTTTTTTTGCTCGACGTTTATTACTCATTAATTCAAAACCTTCAATCGCATTTTCAGATGAACACTGCTTTTATCTTAATGAGCGATTGATCTTACATCGGCATTCGTGTATCGAGTGATTAGTCGGCGGTGGCTTTTTTCAGGTAAGTTACTTCTGGATTAGTTAGTTGTCTGGATTTGCCGACACCGAGTCCCCGTACGGTAAGCCTCCCTATTTTCGTTCTCGTCAGTGATTTTACAGGCATGCCGATTTTCGCTAACATCCTGCGTACCTGCCGGTTTAAGCCTTGTCGAATAGTAATTTCAATCGAAGATTCTGTGTGTCTGCGTTTTAATACTTTCACTGATGCTCTGGAAGTCTTGCCCTCCGCTAACCAAATTCCTTTTTTTAACTTTTCTATTTGTTCGGATTTAATTTCGCCCTTAATCCTTACTACGTAGGTCTTGGCTATGCCGTATCTGGGATGGGTCAACCTGTTTGACAATTCGCTGTCGTTCGTCAGAAGAATTAAGCCCGTAGTATCCGCATCTAGTCTCCCTACACAAAAGATACGCTCGTTTGTATGGACAATATCTATCGCTTTTTTTCTGCCCTGAGGATCACGGTTGGTACAAATGACGCCTTTAGGTTTATTCAGAATAAAATATACCTTCCGTGCAGCACGAATCTTTCTACTGTTTACGGTTATAATGTCTTTATCCGGATCAACGAAAGCCGGCAGCTTATCCACGACTTTGCGATTTACTCGAACAACTCCCTCAAGTATCAACTCTTCGCATTTTCTTCGTGAATCAACGCCCGCAGCCGCTAAAACCTTCTGTAATCTTTGTTCTGCCATTTAATAATCAATCCTAATCATAACCCAAAGGTCGTTATTGAAAAATACCCACAAAATTAATGCCGAGCTTGTCAGCGTAAACAATTACGACACTTGCAATAATCCAGACTACAAAACCAATCTGAAACGGCAAATCATGTAGAATGAACTCCACAGGACCAAGGTATTTCCCCGTTTGTATTAATGAGCTGAAACGGAAAATACAATACAAAACCAACGGGGTCGTATAAACAAGATGATTATTGCCAAAAGTCTGTAAAGTTCTGTCGTCCATAGCATATAGCAGAAAACATACCACCGCCAGGCCGCTGGTTACATCGATCATATGGGCCAGAAGCTCGGTCGTATAGCCGGTCAATGTATTTCGAAATGATTCGCGATCCTGTTGAAGCAGGGCTATTTCACCGCGACGTTTACCGAAGGCCATAAATAGACACAAAGCAAATGTGCAGATAATTAACCATGGCGATATAAACACATTGACTACAACCGCTCCTGCAACCGCCCTCAGACAAAAACCCGTCGCTATCACCACACAATCGAGAATCATTACTCTTCTTAGTACAAGCGAATATAAAACCATAAGCACAATATATACCAGTATGATAGCCGCAAAGGCTGGGCCAAGTAGAAAAGCGGCAATAATCGCTGCCGCAGCACACAGAAAAGCAAACACAACAGCCGAACCAATAGTCACCCTGCCGGAGACGATGGGTCTTTTACATTTTTCGGGATGAAGACGGTCACTTTGACGGTCAATGATATCGTTGAGGATATAAACAGCCGAAGCTGCTAAACAAAAGCAGGCAAAACCGCCAATCGCCCTTCCAATAGCCGAAGGCACATTAAGTTTATGTCCGAAGATAAGGCCTGCAAACACGAACATATTTTTGGTCCAGTGCAAAGGACGCATCATTTGTAAAAATTTCATAGCTTTGCCTTTTTACATTTACTTGCCGAATTTCAACGAGTCATTCGTGCGCAGGAAAAAAGTCACTCACTAAAGACTATTCACTTAAAATTATCGACATTTGAGCCTTTAATGCGTAAAATTATACCGTAATTAGCATGTAGTAGATAGTGTATATTTTACGTAATGACACTACTCGGATATAAGATGATAACGACTGTTGTTTTTGATTTAGACGATACGCTCTACGATGAAATCGAGTATTGTAAAAGCGGCCTGGATGCCGTAGCTGAATTTCTCGCCAACCGGTCGGAGTCAACTTCCGCCAATTCTACCACGATTCAGGCCGATATGAAGCGTATTTATGAGGTTCTCTGGGATCAATTCAACACAGGCAATCGCACCAGGACATTCAACGCAGCTCTGGATAAGCTTGGTATAAGCTATGATGATGAGCTTATTTTAGAGCTGATAGAAGTGTATCGACAACACAAACCTAAAATTACGTTACCGCCGGACAGCCGCGACGCCCTTCGTGAACTAAGCACAAAATACACGTTGGCTCTGCTTACGGACGGCTTTTTGCCCGCCCAGCAATTTAAGGTCCAGGTCTTAGGCATTGAAAAATATTTTAAGTTCATAGTCTATACTGAACAACTTGGCAGGGAATTCTGGAAACCGTCACCTGTGGGATTTGAAAAAATATTACAAAGCTTACGGGCCAGACCGGAAAATACGGTTTATATAGCGGATAATGAAAAAAAGGATTTTATCGCCCCGAATAAATTAGGTTTTGCGACTATCCAGATACTCCGCCCGGCCCGCTTACACGCATCGGTCAGTGAGCAAGCCGGGGCCGCCCCACAGCATACAATACGTCAAATCAGCCTATTATCAGACCTTTTAGAGAGGCTTTAAGATTATCGGCGATACTATACACTCAAAGCCCGAACCACACCGGCAATGGCTCAAATATCAGTGCTACAGCAAAAAGGCTTATTTGTTATCTTTTTTTTGTTGACTCAGAAGCCGCTTAGGGCTATAATAAGTTCTGAAAACAAGCTATTTAGGGTGATTTTTCTATATTTGTGAGGAGTTTTACTATGCCAGCACGCAGGAGAAAGCAAAGCAATGCTATGCTCTACACACTAATAACCTTTGTGGGCCTTTTTATTGTCGCGACCACAATTGCGGTTATTTACTATGTCGAAGCCGAGGATAAACGGACAAGACTTGAAGAAATGCAAAACAAGATTGATGATCTTGCCGACACCAAAGAAATTAACCAATTGGGTACGATAGTCGGAACAAAACCAGGCGGTAAAACATGGCTCGGTACGATGGTCGGACATCTCGACGGAACAACATCAACCATCGTAGGCGGAGTCCCGGAAACTACTTCGGCCGAAGCGAAAGTCAATGATGCCAATATAAAAGTCGCAAACGCGCTCAAATCGGCCCGGAAGTATATTACTATTACAGACCCTAATACAACAGGGCTTGTAAAAGTCATCAGCGATTTAGTCGCAGAACTGAATAAAACTATAGAAGCAAAAGATACTTTACAAAAAGACCTGAATAACCAGATAGCGCAAGTTGAGATTGTAAAAAAAGCATCTTCCGATAAAGAACAAATTATCGAAGAAGAGAAAAACAAACTGCAGACACTGGTCAACAGGATGCAGGCCGACTACACCGATCTTCAAGCCCGCTTGGAACAGAGCACCACAGACCAGATTGCTAATGTCAGGAAACAATTAGATGATGCAAAAGCCGAACTGAAAACAACCGAAGACACACTTCGGAAAACTCAGGCCCAATTGAAACAGACTGAGGGCATTATGAAACGTGCTCAGCAGGAGGTCATGGATATTATGCCGCCGCCGGACCCTGAAGCACTGGCTCAAAGAGCTGATGGCAAAATAATATTAATTGACGACGCAGCCCAGGTAGTCCATCTTAATATAGGCACCGATCAGCATGTTTACAGAGGCTTAACTTTCACGGTTTATGACAGAAGCGGCTCTGTCACAAAAGACGG
>JAVVFI010000358.1:0-5565 GCA_032250555.1 Sedimentisphaerales bacterium | reverse complement strand
TTCCGGCGGGTACAATTCTGCCCACTTCTTCAGCGGCGTATAGGGCTGATGAGGAAAGAGGTAGTTCGTCCAACAGAAGAACGGCTTGCCCTGATCCCTGCATTCGGTCAGAAATTCAAGCGTCTTATCGGTTGCATAGGTCGATGTACGATTTTCTTCTCGCACCTCGGTGATATGCGACATCAGGTCGGCATCATGGCTGCCTCCGAAATCGCGTTTGTGCGCATCTAACTGCCCGCGCTGCGTCACCCAGTCTATGTAGTTCTCATCGGAGGGGTCCAGCCTGGGATTGATTGTGGTCGCCGAGCGGTCCCAGCCTAAGGCCAGCTCGCCGATATTGGGCAGATGCCGCTTACCGAAACAACCCGTCCGGTAACCGTTGCTCCGAAAGATCTGTTGCAGCGGAAATAACTTATCATGGTAAGGCGGTTTGTTGGGATTGTCCAAACAGCCCGTCGTTCTCGGGTAAAGTCCCGTCATAAAAGAGGTTCGCGACGGCACGCAGATAGCATCCTGGCAATAGGCGCGGTCGAACCGCACACCGCCGGCGGCCAGACTGTCCAACCGGGGCGTCTTCACAACCGGATGCCCCGCATTCCCCATAACGTTAGCATTATGCTGGTCCGCAACGATCAAAAGAACATTCGGCCTGGCTCTATCGGCCTTCTTCCTCATAGATGTATTCTTCGCAAGCAGATCACATCCACCTAATCCAACCGCCGCTGCCGTCGAAGCAATACCTCTAACAAAAGACCGTCTCGTTAATTCATCGTTTCTGATCATCTTTGCTTTATCCGGGGCCATAGTTTTACCTGATATTTTAAATTTACCAGCTTATATTTACATGCCAGGGACCTTTCTTAGTACCGGCCAGGGTTAGCGTGGACATTAGGCGGGTGGGACCTTTGTCTATGGGCATGTCTGTGAACTTAGCCGAGGTGTCACCTTTGTCGATAGCCTGACTGACTTCACGGCCTGAGACTTCGAGCGACAGTTCGCCGCCGGTTTTTACAGCAGGGAAATCGATCTTGATATCGTATTTGCCTGCCCTGACGGCGTAGAGTTCCCAGTAACCGTTGGAATCAGCCGCCCAAGGGCGGCCTTTGGCATGTCGCCAGTCCTGCCGCGTGAGGACAACCGGATTTTCATGAGTAGTACCGATATAGATTTTGGGCGGCGCGTAGTTATCGTCTCTGGTGCTGCTAACATCGGCGAACCATGCCTCGTATTCTCTTCTCATCGCCTTTACGATATCGGGACGCTGGGCAACAAGGTCATTTTGTTCGAGCGGATCGGCAGCCATATCATAAAGTTCCAATTTCGGCTCTCCTTCGAAGTTTTCGCGTCCGAATCCACTGCCGTGGAGTAGTTTCCATCGCTGGTTTCTGGCGGCGAAATTATGATAAAGAACGGGCACGTCACCGCGGTGCGATTGGATGTAGATAGTGCGGTCGTGCCATGCGATCCTTTTGCCCTGGAGCAGGGGCAGGATGCTTCTGCCGTCGAGTTCGAGGCCTTTCGGTTTCTGTACTCCGCAGGCTTCGAGGATTGTGGGGAGCACATCGATGTGGGCGGCGATTCGATCCGAAGATGTCCCCGGCCTGACGACACCCGGCCACTGGAAGAAGAACGGCGAACGGATACCACCCTCGTGAACGTGGCTTTTCATGCCTTTCATTCCCGCGACGTATCGGCGGCCGTTCGGACCGTTATCAACCATGAATATTACGATAGTGTTCTCGGTAATACCAAGTTGGTCGAGCTTGGCGAAAAGCTTACCCATGTTGTCATCGATGTTGGTAATCATTGCGTATATTCTGGCACGCTTGTCGGGGTTGTTGTCATCGGGGAGTTTGTGACCCTTGTATTGCGGGAAGTTTCGATTGCTCAGGTCCATCGCTTTGTATTTCTCGTAGAGGTATTCAGGTACATCGTCGAACGGGCCGTGCGGGGCGTTTGTCGGGATGTAAGCGAAGAAGCTCTTTGATTGAGCGGCACATTTTGACATCCAGCTCATCGCCCTGTCGAAGTACACATCGGTGCAGTAGCCTTTGAATTGCTTCGGTTGGCCATTGTCCATGAGGATAGGGTCGGTGTATTTGCCTTCCCCACCGGGTGGGTCGGCGGGCTGACCTATACCCCCGCCGCGATGTACGAGGGAATCCTTGAAACCCTGGTCCATCGGCCGCATAGGGTAATTGTCACCGAGATGCCATTTGCCAAAGATTCCTGTTTCATATCCCGCCTCGCGGAGGATTTCAGCGATGGTGGTTTCTTTCGGTTCCATCATCGCCCTGCCGATCCATGTATCGACCACACGCGTGCGGTAGTTGTATCGGCCGGTCATAAGGCACGCGCGGGTGGGAGCACATACGGGACTAACGTAGAAATTCTCCATTGAACCGCTGCGTCGCGCCATCGCGTCGATATTGGGCGTTCGTATGAGGTTGTTGCCCGTGGCGCCGAGATCACCGTAACCCTGGTCGTCGGTCATCACGAGGATTACGTTGGGCCTTTTCCTTTTCCCACCGGTGCCGGCCAACTGTGAGCTACATCCCGCTAAAGCCAGCGATCCTGCACATAAACCTTTTAGAAAGTCACGTCGTGATATTATACCTGAATTCATAGTCGCTCCTTTGATCTTGAATCCGAAAAAAGACATTTCCTTCATAGAGAACCAATAATTTTAACAAATTCAACTTGAACCATCAAGAGATTCCACCGTACCACCGACCAGCATTCTCGCCATCCTCCTCCCGCTGTTAGTACGGCTAAATTTTATTTAGACCGCAGGTCATCGATATGCACCGGTGAATTTTCGAAGCTATTTCCCTGCATAACGACCCGCCCCGCCATTTGGCCGATACGAATACCTGTTTTCTGATTCTTTCCTGCCGAATTCTCGAATTTCGTATTGCGAACCGTGATATCTTCGGTTTTCCCCTGGATATCAATCCCGAATCCTGTTCTTTTCGTACCATTATCACGAATCATACAATTCTCGATAAGGTTCCGGCTGCCGCAGCGAAATTCATTTGCCTCCTTACGAAAAAGGATTCCCACCTCTCCATTACTTTCGATCATGCAAGCTCTTATGATGTTATCCGTATCCCGGTGCCCGATACTGATTCCATATCTTCCGTTCCCGGACAAAATGCAATTCTCCGCCAGCCCGTCGGACACACTCCAGCAAAAGAATATCCCCAGGCTATTGCCCCGGGATATACAGCTTCGAAAGACGGGCCGCTGAGAGCCGCTTCCGGGATGAAATCCGAGGTCGGCATTATTTATTGCCTGACAGCTTTCAAACCGTATATCATCACAAACCTGAAAGCTGAAGCCGTCTCCATTATAGTTACGGGAAATAACATTTCTGAAACTCCACTTGTTGCAATACTGGATAAAGACACCACCGGAGAAGTTGCCGTTAATGTGCTCGTTTTTATCACGGTTGCCGTCGAGCACAATATCCTCTATAACAACATTGTCCACATTCTCCGCGGTAAGGATTGGAAAAACAGTTCCGGCCGTAGCATCATTTTCAATCCAAAAGTTCTCTTTGGTCAGTCCATCCAGATAGAGAACATCCCCTTCGATGGCCGTAACCGTAGCGCGCAGTACATCATACTGCCAGTCTCCTGGGCCTTTTTTGGAACGTAGCATTATCCCTCCGCCGGGCACGAAACCTTTTACATCTTCCACCTGAACGCCGTATTCGAACCAGTCTGAATCTCTCAAGAGCTTTGTCACAACGCTATCGCATTTTCTGAGTATTGTATCGGCTCCCGAGCCTCGCAGTGTGATATTCGGGTGCAGATAAATTGCATTTCGCAGATTATATACTCCCGGCATAATGTGAAGTGTTCCTCCACCGACTCGGTTCAGGTATTCAACCCCAGCCTGGATTATCTTGTCGTCATTACCTTGCAGGTCCCCTTCGTTCCGGCCTACAGTCAGGACCATATCCTGACGGTTCCGCATCGGCCGATTGGTTTTTGTCACTTCTCGCCCGGCTTTTATTCTTTCGGCAGCATCTACACTAACTGTAATAAAAATAACAACCGTAAGAACAAAAAACAGTATCCTCGGCATCTTCAAGAATTGTATGTTTTTTTCCCACATCTTTATGCCTTTCGTAAATGAGAGTAAGATTATTTGCAGCTTGGATCCATCGCAAACATTTTAGTTTAACTTACTCTTAACAGCAACAATTATCAAAATTGATTTGACGAAGCAACTCATTTCATTTATAGGATACTTCAAACTTGAAAGCATCAGAAAGGAAGCGTTAAAAGTTGACAATTTCCCCCAATAACAACATCAAAGTAATGAAATGTAAGATACTTGTTCTTTTGCTGGTGTGTTTTTTTGTATTGCCGGCCGATAGCCAGTTGCTTACTCCGCCAAAACAGGATTGGTTTCCTAAAGCTCCCCCCCTGCCGCGTCCGAAGAGGGAAATCATCGAAGTATCAGACGTCCGGCAATTAATCCTTGCGATAAGGGATGTTGAGCCCGGGCAAACGATACTGATGGCTGATGGCCACTATATGATGCCCCATTATGTCCGGATATCTACCGACAATGTCACTTTACGCAGCGCATCGGGACATCGCGAGCAGGTGATTATAGATGGAGCCGACAGCCGTCACGGAGAACTGCTGGGAATCTCGGCTTGCTCCGGTGTTACCATCGCGGACCTCACCATCCAGAATATCAAGTGGAACGGCTTTAAGATTAACTCAAATACGAATGTCCAGAAATTAACTATCTACAACTGTATCATCCATAATATATGGCAGCGAGGCATCAAAGGAGTAAAGGTCCCAAAAGAGAATCGCGCCGTGGTCCGCCCGAAACAATGCCGGGTGCAATACTGCTTGTTTTATAACGACAGACCGAAACGCCTGAGCGATGATGAGGCAGATATTGCAAAAGGCAACTACATAGCCGGCATCGACGTGATGCACACTAAGGACTGGACTATCAGTGATAATGTGTTTATAGGGATTCAGGGAAGGACATACGAGGGACGAGGTGCTGTTTTCGTTTGGCATGATTCACAGGACTGTCTGATTGAACGAAATATTATTATTGACTGCGACGTGGGCTTACAGCTCGGCAATCCGCACCGGGACAGTGAAACTCAGTATCATTGCGTCCGCTGCATAGCTAAAAATAATTTCATCACGAGAGCACCCGAGGCAGGTATTGTTACCGTATATACCAAAGACTGCAAAGTGCTCAATAACACTATTCACGACCCGGAAAATCGGTTGGGACGGTTAATCCGCACGGTTTTTACTAACGATGGATTGATAATCGCCAACAACCTTTTAAGCGGGCCGAGAATCAGGCATGAATCAAAAAGTAAAGTAACATTCCTGAATAACATCATCAAAGATTGTACAGATGCTTTTATTAATCCGGATCGCGGAGACCTGCATCTGACAGAAGCTGCAGTCGAAGCGGTCGATAAAGGTACTCCATTGGTAGAAGTGAAAGAAGATTTTGATGGTGACCAGCGCCGAGCCAAACCTGATATCGGCGCCGATGAACTAAATAAAT
>JAVVFI010000357.1:0-5574 GCA_032250555.1 Sedimentisphaerales bacterium | reverse complement strand
AGACAATTATGGCTCCATGAGAAAAACAAAGACAGCTTCCGCGCGATGGTTGAAATGATCCGGCAGGCGGCGGCCGAGGCCAACGGGCCAAAGCACAAGCCGGTAATGGTGCTGCAGTTGACACATTCGGGAAGGTACAGCAAGCCGGAAGGTGCGGTGTATCCGATTATCCCTCAGCGGGACCCTTACCGAGACCCTCTGATTCCCCAACAAAAACCTAACCCGGACAGAAGCAGCCGGATACCGGACGACTGGCCACTTGTAACGGATGAGTACCTCGACAAACTCCAGGATGCTTACGTTGAGGCGGCCAGGCTGGCGTTCGAGGTCGGCTTCGATGCCGTCGATATAAAATCATGTCACGGATACCTGATAAATGAGCTTTTCGCCTGCCATAAAAGAAAAGGCAAATACGGCGGATCATTCAAGAACAGAACAAGATTTGTTCTTGAAGTTATCGAAAAAATTCGAAACCAGCTTGGAGAAAAAGGGGCAGTCGTAACCCGACTTGGTGTTTACGATGCCATACCTTATCCTTATGGATGGGGAGTGGCTAAGAAAGACTACACAAAGCCGGACCTGACAGAGCCGAAGAAGCTGATTGGTCTTCTACAACAGCACGGCGTCAATCTGGTCAACGTCACTATCGCGAATCCTTATTACAATCCGCATATCGGCAGGCCCTTCAATGAGACGATAGTCGGCGGTTATGAAGAGCCGGAACATCCGCTAACAGGCGTCGGCAGACTCGTAAATATTACCGGTGAAATTCAAAAGGAGTTTCCTGATCTTGCCATTGTGGGCACTGGTTATAGCTGGCTGCGGACATTGTTCGCAAACGTGGGAGCGGCCAACAAAGCCAACGGCATGACCACCCTGGTCGGCGCCGGGAGAATGGCGTTCGCGTATCCGGATTTCGCAAAAGATATCATCACAAAAGGCCGGATGTTACCGGAGAAGGTATGTGTAAGCTGTAGCGCGTGTACACAGATCATGCGTGACGGTGGAACTACGGGATGTGTGATACGGGACAATAAAGTTTACGGGCCGATATTCGAACAAGGCAGAATGGGCGACAGGGACAATCTGCTTCGGCTGGCGTCTTCATGCCGCAAGTGCCAGGAACCAACGTGCCAGTTGGGCTGTCCGGCAGGTGTCGATATTCCGAAATTCATCAGCCTGTTCCTTGACGGAAATGAAAAAGAAGCATACGAAGTTCTTAGAGAGAAAAATATATTTCCCGAAGTATGTGCCTGGCTGTGCCCGGTCGAGCAGCAGTGCGAGGGAAGCTGCCTGCAGGCCTTTATAGGTGATAAGCCTGTAGCTATTGCAGGCATACAAAAGCATCTGGCAATTCAGGCCAATAAGAACGGCTGGTCGAAACTGCAGATACCAGAAAAGGTGACGGGAAAGAATGTTGCTGTAATAGGCGCAGGCCCGGCAGGACTGGCCTGCGCGGCTAAGCTGCTCGAAGCGGGACATACCGTGACAATATTCGACAAGAGCAATGAATTCGGCGGGATGGTAGAGACCGTGATTCCGCCGGACAGGCAAGGCGACTCATTGAAGAGCGAAATATCTGCTATATTTACTGATGTTCCGAAAGACAGGATGGTTTTGCGGCTTGGAAAAGAATTAAGCGCTAACTTCAACCTGGATAATATTATGGACGAGGGATTTGACGGAGTCTTTATAGGTATGGGCCTTGTGAAATCGGTAAGCATCGGTGATAATGCAATTGACGGTGTTTACACTTCGATGGAGTTTCTTTCGGCGGCAAAGGAGCCTGAGAAATTAAAGATGGCAGGCAAAGCTGTCGCGGTGATAGGCGGCGGTAATACCGCAATGGACGTAGCGATTACGGCAAAACAACTCGGTGCAAAGGACGTTTACGTTATATACCGCCGGTCTTTCAAAGAGATGCCGGCATGGATCGCCGAACTCGAAAGAGCAATAGATGAAGGCGTGCATTTTCTGATATTGAATCAGCCGCTCGAATATATTTCCACAAACGGCAAGCTGACTTCAATCAAGGTTTGTCCAACCCGATTAGGTGAGCCGGACGCTTCGGGCAGGCGCCGACCTGAACCGATAGAGTCGAGTGCTTATGAGCTTGATATGGACGTTGTGGTCGAAGCCATAGGCCAGAGCCCGCCGGAAAAAATCAGTGAAATTCTTCCCGGAGTGGAGCTAACAAACGGACATATTAAAACAAAGGAAGATACCCTCGCAACATCCAGAGCGGGAGTCTTTGCCGGCGGCGACCTTGTAAGAGGGGCATCGACTGTTGTCGCAGCGGTTGCCGACGGGATGAAGGCGGCAGAAGAGATTGATGAATTTCTAAAATAAAATAAGAAAGGATTTTGAAAATGGCAGAACGACCCGCAGCAATTGTTACCGGGGCAAGTCGCGGCATCGGAAAAGGTATCGCAAAAGAATTAGCCTCATTAGGTTATAATCTCGTAGTTAATCACTTTGATTTTAGCGCCGATGGCAAGCCGGACGATTCGCGCGCGGCCCAGACTCAGAAAGAAATCATCGAAGCCGGCGCCGAGTGCGAGATTTTGCGAGGCGACATCAGCAGTGCCGAGGACAGAAGCAGTCTTATTGCTCTGGCCAAAAGCAAGTTCGGCAGATGCGATATGCTGGTTAATAATGCCGGCGTCGCCCCTTCGAAACGAATGGACCTGCTCGAAGCAAGCGAAGAGAGCTTTGACAGAGTGATGGGAATAAATCTGAAAGGCCCATACTTTTTAACTCAGCTCGTGGCCAACTGGATGATTGAACAGAAAAAGGCGCACCCCGAGCGAGGATTTCGGATAGTAAGCACGGGCTCAATATCGGCATATACCAGTTCGCCGGGACGCGGGGAGTATTGTGTGAGCAAGGCGGGGGTTTCAATGATGACATTGCTGTATGCGGACCGATTGGCCGAGTACGGAATCGGAGTATTTGAAATCAGACCCGGCATTATTGAAACTGACATGACCAGCGTGGTTAAGGATAAATATGATAAGTTGATAGCCGAAGGTCTGACTCCGATTAAACGATGGGGCCAGCCGGAAGATATCGCAAAGGCGGTCGGCGCAATTGCAGAAGGCAGGCTTGATTTTTCAACCGGCCAGATAATTAACGTCGATGGCGGCTTTCATTTTAGAAGACTGTAGGGAGTAACGATGGATATTAAAAATACAATCACGACATTGTTGAAAGACGGCTTTATTCTCGTCTTTAACCAGAACAAGCTCGATATTGTGAAAACGGCCGAGGCCCTTGTCAAGGCGGGTATTAATAATATGGAAGTGACCTGCCGGATAAATAAACCTCTGGAGAAACTTGCACGGCTGCGTAAGGAGCTTCCTGATTTCGCGGCGGGCACGGCGAGCCTGATTGACTGGCCTGAAATGCTGGATGTTTATAATAAGGCCAACCCGCAGGATCCCCTGCCGTCGGTGCAGGAGGTTGTGGATGCAGGTGCGAGCTATCTCGTCTCGGCGGTCAATTTCAGCGGTGCCAGCTATAAAAAATACGCCGGGCAGTTGCCCATAATACCGGGATGCGGCAGTGCGACTGAAGTTGTCAGCCAGTTTTCCAAAGGCGCAAACCTTTGCAAGGTGTTCCCTGCCAAACAACTCGGCGGGCCGGCCTTTGTCAAGGCAATCGACCCGGCTATTCATAAAACAATCAGCCTGGTTCCAACGGGCGGAACAAATCCCGGCAACATTCCCGATTATATTAACGCGGGAGTTCTGGTGCTCGGCGGCTCTTTCAGTATGATTGAAAAGGTAACGATGAATAAAATCATCGACGAGCAGGATTATGATCTTTTGGCTAAAGAACTGATAATAATTAAACAATTGATAGACAGGCTGCGAGTGGAACAATATCCCGATATCGATTTCGCCAAAGCCTCAATCGAACAAATAAGCAACACAACGGGCAGAAACTTCAATATTGCATAGAACCATAAGTAGATAACAAAATAAGAGATGCGAAACACAATTCTTACTGGTTTTTGGCTGCGAATTTTATCAGCAGCCGTTATCATTTTTTCAGCGACGGCTTTGCGCGCAAATTCTGAAGTCTCTGAATCAGTACTGACAATCAACGGCAGAGACACCGGCTACCGCGGCATCTGGTATATGAATCAGCCGTCCGGCGATGAATATGTATATAAGTACAGCGGAGGACTGGGAACGTACTGCGCCAAGCACAAACCATTCGCCGTCTATTGCGATAAGGTAAAGAAGACTTTTTTCTGTTACGGCGGGACAACCACGGACAACAACCGAAAGCTCCTGCATATGGTCTCTTACTATAACCATAAGACGGGGATGGTGCCACACCCTACCATACTTCTGGATAAAAAGACCAGCGATGCCCACGATAATCCGGTCATATCAGTTGATGACAACGGATACATCTGGATATTCTCAACTTCACACGGCACCAGCAGGCCTTCGTATATCCACAGAAGTCGAAGGCCGTATGATATCAGCGAGTTCGAGCTGATAAATCCTACGAAGATAGAAAACGATAAAGAAGTTTTAATGAAAAATTTTTCGTACATGCAGCCCTGGTACGTCAAAGGGAAAGGCTTCATCTGTTTCTTCACTCGCTACAATTACCCCGTTGATCGTACTATCTGCTTCATGACAAGCGCCGACGGTATCAAATGGTCTAAGTGGAACCGGATTGCCGCAATTGATAAAGGGCACTATCAAATAAGCACTGCAAATAACGAGAAAGCCGGGACCGCGTTTAATTTTCACCCTGCGGGAAAAGGCCTGAACTGGCGGACTAATTTATACTATATCCAAACGACAGACTTCGGTAAAACCTGGCACAGCGCCGACGGACAACAATTGACCCTGCCTTTGAGAGATATTAAGAATCCTGCACTTGTCCACGATTACCAGGGGCAGGGTCTTAACTTATATCTAAAAGACATCCGGCTGGATAAAAAGGGAATGCCCGTTATTTTGTTTATTACAAGCAAGGGATATGAGTCCGGGCCGAAAAATAATCCACGCACATGGACAACCGCCCGCTGGACGGGCAGGACATGGCAGATAAGAAAGGCTTGCACCTCGGATAACAATTACGATATGGGCTCGCTCTATCTCGAAGCCGACGGGACGTGGCGGATAATCGGGCCTACGCAGACCGGCCCGCAGCCGTATAATCCAGGCGGCGAGATGGCTATGTGGGTAAGCAAGAACAAGGGAAACTCCTGGAAGAAAACCAAACAGATTACGAAAGACAGCCTATACAATCACACTTATGCTCGGCATCCGGTAGATGCCCATCCTGATTTTTACGCCCTATGGGCGGACGGCCACGGCAGGATGCCCTCGCAGTCGTCTCTTTACTTTTGCGATAGAGAAGGTAATGCCCGGGTGCTGCCGCGTGAGATGGCTGAAGATTTTGTGAAACCGAAATTGTTGGAAAATACCTCGAACAAATAATTTGAATTATCAAATGACTATTGCTCTGATCGGAGAAAGAAATTTATGGAAACAAGACAAATAGCAAATCAGACGATAACATTTCATCGTTACAACACAGTAATAG
>JAVVFI010000356.1:0-5575 GCA_032250555.1 Sedimentisphaerales bacterium | reverse complement strand
GCAGTCCGCCATCGAGCCATATGATGCCATCTTCAGCCTCGACTCCTCATAATAATCCCTCCACCACCCGTAACTGATCCATTACAACAATCGCCTGTATTCGATAAGGGTGGTTTTATTCTGGCCGACGGATTGATCTTCAGCATCGACGGAAGAGTGGGAATTCTGTATCTTATTGAACCTGATCCCTCAGGTTATAAGGAACTGGCAAGCATTAAGCTGCTCGATTCGAGAGAATGCTGGGGTCCTCTGGCCCTTGTCGATGGCAAGCTGCTGATCCGTGACCAGAAACAGATGAAGTGTGTTGTTGTCCGGTGATTGTGGCTTTCCCTGAAAACAATCAAACACATAATTTTCTCAATTGAGAGATTATCCTTGACTGAATAGCAGTTAATTTGGTATAGATAATATGAGTGAAATTTGTGCCTGTGCAGTTAGGCATCTATGAATTTCAGCCTTTCTGCGGGTGCTTTGCTTGTCATTTTTTATAAGAGGAGGATTATTATGTGTAAGAAATTGTCTGTGTTAGTTTCGTTTATTTTTGTACTGAGCCTTGCCGTCGGCGCTCAAGCTGATTTGGTAGGATATTGGACTTTTGATGAGGGCTCCGGAACAATTGCTTTTGACTCAAGCGGTAATGGTCTCGACGGTACTTTCAACGGTGACCCTCAGTGGGTTTTAGGTAAGGTTGGCGGAGCGCTGGAATTTGACGGAGATGACTCTGTTGAAATTCCTCACAATCCTCTTCTGTCACTCACTGACGAAATTACAATTACGGCCTGGACATACATGAATGTAAACGCAAGCGGGGAAATGGCGATTGTCAGCAAAGGTGGATGGGGGGCAAACGATTTGCCATATGAATTAACAGAAGAAGCAGGGAGTGTCATTTTCTGGCAATTTTACGATAACGAAGGCCGAGATACTTGTGCTCCCACGTCGCCGTCAGTTGAAGAGTGGCATCATCTCGCCGCAACCTATGACGGTCAAATCTTCAAATGTTATATCGATGGGGAACTTGCAGATGAATGGGCGTATGCAGGGACAATGCCGGAAAATACAGCTTCAGTTACCATCGGACAAAGGAGCCGAGGCGGGACCTACTATAACGGTATTCTTGACGAAGTCGCAATCTTCAATCATGCTCTCAGCGAAGACGAGATTCCGAGAACCATGTTGGGGCTGGGAAGTTCCGGGAAGGCTTTAGGACCTACCCCTGCCGATGGTGCCCTGCACGAGGATACGTGGGTAAGCCTTGGCTGGCGGCCGGGTGATTTTGCTGTCTCACACGATGTGTATATAGGTGACAATTTCGATGCTGTCAGCGAAGGCACCGAAGACACTTTCATAGGTAATCAGGGAGAAACTTTTATTGTTGCCGGCTTCCCAGGATTTCCTTATCCAGATGGTCTCATTCCGGGTACGACTTACTACTGGCGCATTGACGAAGTCAACGACGCTGAACCGAACAGCCCGTGGAAAGGTGATGTCTGGAGCTTTAGTATTCCTCCTAAAACTGCATACTTTCCTGACCCTGCTGATAGTGCCGAGTCTGTGGATGTGGATGCAGCGATTAGCTGGACAGCAGGATTCGGTGCAAAACTGCACACAGTGTACTTCGGTGAAAATTTTGAAGAAGTGGACAGTGCCGCCGGCGGTCTTCCTCAGGGAACTTTGAGCTATACTCCCGGAACACTTAAAATGGCCAAGACTTACTACTGGCGGGTCGATGAGTTTGATGCAATCAGCACGTTTAAAGGCGACGTCTGGAGCTTTACTACCCAGGGTGCTGTTGGGAGTTCAAACCCGGCTAACGGTGCTGTGGATGTAACGCAGACGCCAATTCTGTCATGGACACATGGATTTGGTGCTTCACATGAAGTCTATTTTGGCGCCGATGCAGCCTCCTTAGAGTTAAAAAGCAGCGGCAACCTTGGTTCCGAGAGTTATGACCCGGGACAACTTGAGTGGAATACCACTTACTACTGGCGAGTAGATGAGGCCAATAATGCCAACGCCGACAGCCCCTGGACAGGTCCTCTTTGGAGTTTTACGACAGCTAACTTCCTTATTGTGGATGATATGGAGAGCTACAACGACCTTGATGAAGGTGAGCCAGCTTCTAACAGGATATATCTGGCCTGGGTGGATGGATTTGATAATCCTGCCGTGAATGGTTCTGTCGTTGGCTATACAAATCCTCCATTTGCTGAGCAGACTATCGTCCATGGAGGTTTGCAATCAATGCCGTTTGCATACGACAACGCTGTCGGTAAGTCAGAGGCGACTTTGACATTGACTTCCAATAATGACTGGACAATTAAAGGTGTTAACAGATTGACAATTTGGTACAGAGGCGGTTCGGCCAATGCTTCAGAACCAATGTATATTGTTCTAAACGGCACCGCGGTTGTAACTAATGATAATCCAGATGCAACACAGGCATCTTCCTGGACCGAATGGAATATTGACTTGCAGGCTTTTGCTGACCAGAGCGTAAACCTTGCTAATGTAACTTCAATTACACTTGGGGCAGGCAACAGAAGCAATCCGGTGTCAGGTGGTTCAGGCATGTTGTTCTTCGATGATATTCGTTTATATCCACCTGCGCCATAAGCTCAGCACTTGAGCAGTTAAAATTGCGTATTTGATATAACAGATTCGCATCAATTCGGGGCCTGTACTGCATATATGTAGTATAGGTCCCGCTTTTTTTATGTATTAGCAGATAAGCTTCACATATGCTGATGAAAATCAGAGCATTGAGAACATACTTATTAATACAGGAGCTGAACGATATGATTAAATACTTGCACAATTTAATATTTATGATATCTTTTGTTTGCAGCGTATGCAATTCCTATACGGGCAAAAGTAATGTCCATAGAGATGAATTCTGATCCACCAGAATAGATAGTTGTTTATGTTGTCCGATTGGGATGTAATTCTTATATACAGGTCGCTGCATCCTTAATCAGATATATTTATTTCAGGAGATAAACATGACAAACAAGAGCCTCTTAACCTCACGCCGCAGCTTCCTCAAGGCTACAGGTGCAGCGGCCGCATCCACATCACTTCCATCCTGGTTCATAGATGAGTGCATAGCTCAAGAGATAAAGCAGGAGGCAGTATCCTTACCACCCAGCGAAAGAGTTAATCTTGCGCTGATTGGCTGTGGCGGACAAGGCAGGGGCGATGCGAGGAATGCTCAGAGACACGGTAAGATTGTGGCTGTGTGTGATGTTGATATTCGCCACTTGGCGAATGCCCGCAAAGACTTCCCCGGTGCAGACGGCTACTCCGACTTTCGCAAGTTACTGGAGAGGAAAGATATCGATGCTGTTATCTGCGGTACAGTTGATCACTGGCACACGCTGGTCTCGATGGCAGCGATGAAGGCAGATAAAGACATTTACTGTGAGAAACCGTTAACTCTAACAATCGACGAAGGCAAACGACTCGTCGAAGTTCAGCGGCAGACTAAACGTGTGCTTCAGACCGGCACACAGCAGCGCAGCAGTATCTATTTTCGCCTTGCCTGCAATTTAGTCCGTAATAATCGAATCGGCAAAATCAACAAGGTTGAAGTCTGGCTCCCCGCCGGATTGCGACAAGGGCCATTTATGAGTTCACCTGTCCCGGAAGGATTCGATTATGATTTCTGGCTCGGACAAACGCCCAAAGTTGAATATGTGAAAGAACGGACACATTTCAGCTTCCGCTACTGGTGGGATTATTCCGGAGGTACGATGACCGACTGGGGTGCCCATCACAACGACATTGTGCTCTGGGCACTGGATATGGATAGGTCCGGCCCTGTTAGCATTGAGGGCAAGCAATTAGTTGATATGATCCCCGGCGGTTATACTGCGGCCAGCGAATACGAAGTTACCTACACATACGCCAATGGCATAGTCCACACCTGTAAAAGTACCACTGCGAGCGAATGGCATGGCGGTGTAAAGGATCCCAAAGGCCAACAGCACGGCATTAAGTTTCACGGCTCCGAAGGCTGGATATGGGTTACTCGAGGCAGCATCAAAGCCAGCGAGCGACGGCTTCTCATCGAAAAACTTCCCAACGATGCCAGATACGTTTATCTCAGCAATGATCATATGGGTAACTTCATCGACTGCGTGAAGTCGCGAAAAGTTCCTATTTGCCCTGCTGAGACCGGCCATCGCTCGGCAAGTCTGTGCCACCTTGGTGTTATTGCTATTCGCCTGGGTAGAAAGCTCAAATGGGACCCAGTCAATGAACAGTTCATCGGCGATGCTGAAGCAAACAGGTATATTGCCCGTGAGATGCGGAAACCATACGACTACAGTATGATCTGAACGCCTGAATGTTGATAGCAGAGAACAAAAAAAATAAAATAATGCACAAGACCATCATCAACCTCTTGTCAATATGGAAAAAGATGCTATAATATTTGTTTTTCCTTAAACACCACTTTTAAAAATATTATCACGGAAGATTTTCATGACCAAGACAATCACTGGAATACTGAAGCGTGTAAACAAAGGACAGTTTGCGGTAAGAACCGTTGAACGTTCTTATCGTTCGGGGCCATCCGAGGTAAGGGTCCACCCGGATTTAAATCGACGCTTTCCCCTCACTGAAGGAACAGCCGTCACAGGTCTGGCCGAACGGAAAAAAGGCGGACTCAGATTGGTATCTATCGAATCTCTCGGAGGAATGCGACCGGAAACCTTCCTCAAACGCAAACGCTTTGCGGATCTAACAGTGATCGATCCGAATGAACGATTTGACCTGGGCAGCTGCGGTCAGGAAAGTATGCGCATAGTTGATCTCATCGCACCAATAGGCAAGGGTACACGTCAACTGATTGCCTCTCCGCCCAAAGCGGGAAAGACTATTCTCCTGGAACAATCTATCCAGGCGATTCGCCACTGTTCTCCTGAGAGCCGTATTATTGTGCTTTTGGTGGATGAGCGGCCGGAGGAAGTCACCCACTTTCGCCGAGCTGTGGAGAACGCGGAGGTGGTGGCCAGTACAAGCGACCACGGTTCTGAAAAACACGTCGAACTGGCCGAACTGATACTCGCCCATGTACAATCAGAACTGGAGTGCGGGCGCGAGGTGGTACTGTTAATTGACAGTCTTACACGTCTGGGAAGAGCGTTTAACAACAGACCCCGGCGCCGAAGTGACCCGCGCCGTCACACTATGAGCGGCGGATTGGAAGCAGGCATACTGGAAGTACCACGGCGTCTATTCGGACTAGCACGAAATATTGAAAACGGAGGTTCTGTTACCATTATCGCAACGTGCCTAATCAATACCGGCTCAAGAATGGACCAGTTAATATTTGAAGAGTTCAAGGGGACCGGCAACAGTGAAATCGTTCTAGACCGGTCTTTGGCCGAGGCTAGAATCTTTCCAGCGATTAACATTCCAGCCAGCGGCACACGAAAGGAAGACAAGCTCTACAGTGAGGATTATAGCCGCGGCTTAGCCACGCTCAGGCGTGTGTTGTCGAACTACGGGCCCCGAGAAGCCATGGAATCACTGTTTAAATTACTCAGAAAATATCCTACAAATGAAGAGT
>JAVVFI010000355.1:0-5598 GCA_032250555.1 Sedimentisphaerales bacterium | reverse complement strand
CCTGAACTGCATACAAATAAAACATCGGCAAGGAGCATGCCAATTAAAATCTTAAATAATCTCGCACGATATACGGTCATCGTAATAATCCCTTATCTCGAACACCATACCCGCCGGACCCGAAGAATTCGGCAGCAGTGTCAAAGCGTTACGGTTAAGTGATATCAGGACTTTCCGGTTGGTAGATAATCTAACCGATTTTACCGTCTCCGTCGATATCGAGTCCGTGAATCTCCTCGATCTTTTTGACCAGCTTACACAAGGTGTCCTGTGTCCTTAGAAGCTGGTTTTCGAGAAACTGGACCCGGTCCTCAATGGAATCGGATGTTCGTTTCTGATGACCATATAACAAACCTGTCTGTACGACTTCCCAAAGAATTCCCATATTTTATCCTCTAATTACGGTGGCATCTCTTTTTAGATTATTTAAAGTTATTTTATCTCTTATTAAAAATTTGGCAAATGGAAAACCAAAGGACAATTTCGGTGGCTAATGTCTAATAAATATATTTCAAATCTTCGAAGGTTTTTTCAACAGCTATTTTTTGATGGCCTGGTTATCGAAGCCGAAAGAATCTGCTATTGTCTCAATGCTTTTTCTAAAAGTAAGTACTACGCACGCACCCACAATTATGAGATTAGCCATAGGCTCAGCCGTTATCGCCTCTCCCACGGCTTTAAAATCCGCATTGAGAATATCTTCAGCATACAAGACGTTTTGGACATACGGCATGAAGAGGCCCAGCACAATCATCATGAAATTTATCGAGCTTTCAAACAAAGCCACGATTGCCGCGTACCGTGGAGTAATAAACATACCTATACCACAAAGAATACAGAATCCGTAATAGATGTTCTTATATGTAGGCATTGTATCAAGAGCACTAACTCGTACATTTATACCATAAATATAGTCAAGCAGTATGAACAGGGGGGTGATATAAAAATACCATCTTGCAAAAGAATTTTTATAATCGAAGTCCATAGCCTTTGTTAGCTCAAAATTGTTATGATTACAAGAACGACTTTCTCATTCCGAATTAGAGCATATCCCTCTCTCCCATATAGACCGTCCCAACTATTCTCGTCTGATGAAAAATAGTATATTTCATCGCCATCTTTATATTTGCTCTTGAAATTATTCCAACGGTTATTATTAAATCCAAATGGTACTTTGGGAATGTCCTTTCGGCTTGATATCGAAAGTTCATCAAGCGATTCTTTTTCAACTTCTTCAATAGTCAATGGTCCTTTAATTTCAACAGAAAATCCCAACTGAAAGTAGTCGCTGATATTTTTAGAAATACGTTTT
The DNA here is from genome assembly GCA_032250555.1 of Sedimentisphaerales bacterium. Taxonomy (GTDB): domain Bacteria; phylum Planctomycetota; class Phycisphaerae; order Sedimentisphaerales; family Anaerobacaceae; genus NIOZ-UU13. The sequence goes on along the minus strand of JAVVFI010000355.1, from coordinate 4,286 downwards.
TCCTTTTCAGATAATATTGGCTTGACCTCTTCAGTCTTCTCTTCAGATGACGGTTCAGACGTATTAGAATTTTCCTGTATCTTTACAATATATCTGACTCTATATTTCGGAGAAATTTTCTTTTCGATCAGTGATTTGAGATACTCTAAGCTTTGCTGATCAGGAATATCGCCCCGGACATATATATCTCGCCCTAAGTTGACAGTACCTACACCAATCATTATTGGAGAGAATCGTGCATCACCCTCCAACTCCTTTTTTACTGAGTCGATCTCTCGTCGCGCTTGACGCATGTTTCTCCATTGAACAGGACCCGGCCACCAATATGTTGATATGCCTATAACAGTAAATAGAAAAGGATAGAAAATCAGGCGTTTCTTAATTTCTTTTTTCACCTTAAATCTCAATATTTCTCTTAGTTGATGCATGCGTCAAAAGTCCAAAAACAGAGCCCCGAACGTAAGTGAGGGGTCAAAAACGAAGGTTAATTGGCCGTTTCCGTACTTTTGGCAGTGGCATCTTAGTTATTTATTTTTCTATCTCATTCTGTTATTGCTTTTCTGCCAGCCACCAGCTTGGTTTTTTACGGTTGGCGTAATCCAGATATATTTTAAAGACATCTCCTTTTGAATCCTTGACTACATAATAGCGGCGGTGCCTTCGCGTTCGCCAATTGTGGCTGCTCGGCGGCAGGTTTCCGTAGCCGGTATCGACGTGTTCGTCCAGCACTTCGGTGACTTCATGTATTTGGCCGCGCCATTTGAAACGTATGGGCTGGGGCGATGTATCGGCCTTTTCCACCTCGATACTTTCTCCAACGAATTCTTCCATCTTAAACTGCCCCGGAACTACATGTAAATATCCATGATTATCAGGATTATTCCCATTTTTGCAACTCGATAATGTTTCCTTCCGGGTCGGTCATATAGATCAATGTAATTTTACCGGCGTCACGTATATCCACAGTGACCATCTCACCTACACATGCACCGCCCGCGGCTGATACTTCGTCTCTGGCCGCTTTTACGTCTTCAACCTCGAATGCAAGATGCGCAAGGCCGGGGCGATTGATAGCTGTTTCGGGGCGGCTTTCTGCATTGTTGTACTGGAAGATTTCAAGAGTTGGCCCATCCTCGCCATAGCCAGGCAGCCTTAGATGAATACCATGGACTTCGGCGCCGGGGACAGATGTACAGCGTTCGACCCATTCTCCAATAGCGGCCCTTTCCGGAGGAACTTCCGTGCAGCCGAGAACCTGACAGTAGAAATCGGCAAGGTCCCGCCAATCGCGGGCTACGATATTTGTGTGCCTGTATTTAGCCTTAATCATATTTTAACCTTATCATATTTATATGATTTTCGTATCACAAATAGTTTGCCGTCCAGCCGAAGCCAACAGCAAAAGAGGAACCAGCTCAGCGATTGGTTAGGTTTCTACTTCTATGATACTAACAACAACTTCAGAGGGTAAGGGACCATGATCCTTATGAACAAGAATAACTTCCTCGTCGCTCAGGTCTTTTGGTTGTACTGCATATTCACTTACTATGTATTCGGTAATCCCATAAATCATCAGTTTGTCCCGTGCTATTTTGTAGACTATGCCTTTGGTCTTGTGCCCACGCGTAGCGTAGTATTTTGCACGATTAAAATGAGGAGTTGTGGATACTCCTGAACTTGGGAACTTATCCGAATTTATTTGGTGTCCAATCACGGCGTTTTCGGTGGAATCATCGAGTGTTATGCCTGAATCAAGGCGAGCAAGAGAAGTATCTAAATGAACTACACGAGTAATAGAAGTGCCTTTTGGAATTAAGACACCATCGTTGGCCATATGTATGTCTACGTGCACGCCCCTATAAAGAAAGTCATTATTCATTATGCAATGTCCTCATCCTAACGAAAAGCTCAGTCACCACATATCACGCGATCTCATCAGACAATTTGGGCGTTTTTTTATTATAGAATTTACACATTAATCTGTCAAATTGATATCTAAAATCTCTGATACAGTGATACTTATTTATGATGACAGCCTTTACTTCCAAACGCAAACCTTCATCATGAAGAGCTTGATTAACTTGTGCTAAAGTCGATTCGTCTAATTTTCCGCTGAGATAAAAATTCACCTTCTTATTCTTCTCAAGCTGTGCGCCGAATAGTTCGATCGCTTTCATTGAAGCAGTATGGAGTTGACCATATATTTCCACTCGATCTATTTCAATTGGGAACGGATTATTGTTTTTGAATTCAAGTGTAACCTTAAAGCATGATTGGCATTTGTCGCACCAAACTTGCACTGAGCCTTCTTGAGCAGATATAAAAACTTCCACGTTTTCTTTTGTTCGTTTAGGAGAGTACAGCCACCAACTAACAAGTTTAGGCAGATACGAAACTATCGTGAACAAAATATCTATCACTACTTCCATAATTTACTCCTCAAATGAGAAATTAAACAGGCATCGTTAGGCTGTCCGATTTAAGCGTATGATTAGAATTAGCCACTTCTTAAAAGACTAATCAGTGCGATTAAGAGAGACGTAAGTGATAGAATTACGCTCAAAACAACAAGCCAGAATATTGGAACAACTGTCCAATGGGGCTTCTTCTTTTCAAGAAATTCTATTCGATTAACAATGTCACGATTCTGCCTAAAATTAAGTTCATTGAAGGCTGCCTCTCCAAGCGGATCAGTTGGACGCGATGTAGCAAGCTCCATTAGCTCGACATCTGACATTTCCTGAACCTTGTTCATTATAAATCAGACCTGTTCTTTCCCGCCAATTGGTCGTACAATTTGTCTCCCTCATTGGTAAAGTAGATGCTTCCGTCGCTACGTTTGTATAACAATCTTAGGCGGAAAAGCTCGTCCAACACGTCTTGCGGAACTATCTCTACGCACGATGAACTACCAAGCTGGAGCATTGCTTCTTTTTGCTTATCCGTAAGCTTAACCATATTTCGCTCCTTCTAACATTGATTATAAATAAAAACCGCTGCGAGAACTATACCCCGTAAAAGCCGGATTTTCAAGCGAAAAATAAAAGTGCATTTAGATCACAAAAAATTTACTTATTTAATTCTCTGGTTGCTTTTTCGAGGTGTCCGAGCAGATATTTTTTGTCGGGACCGCCTAAGTGCTGCCATGGCAGGATTTCATCGGTGTCAAATGGCCTCTGCGCGAGATTTTCCAAATCTAAGCCGTATTTCTCGAATGCTCTTTGCCATATCTCGAAATCGAAACATTCATTCCATAAATCGAATTTTGCACCATCCCGCCAGGCTGATTCGATAACGTCCCCTAAACGCCTTTCGCCCCGGCCAATTGCCGATTCCAGCACACTGCATCTTATATTGTGGAACTTGAACTGCAGGAATTTAGCCCGCAGTTTCATCTTCTCATCGATTATCAATTCTTTTGCCTGCTCGAAATAGCTTAGCGGCTTTTGCCCCAACCAGGCAAGCGGCGTATGGGGCTTTGGTACAAACCAGCTTATGGCAATATTAATCTGGCCGGTTTTGCCATCTATTTTCTTTCGCAGCTTTGCCAATTCGAACGACAGCTGCACAATCCGTTTTATGTCCTCGATGGTCTCACCGGGCAGGCCGACCATGAAATATAATTTCAAACGCTGCCAGCCGGATATGTATGCCGCTTCAACGGCGGCAAACAAATCTTCGTCTTTGAGAGGCTTATTCACAACCTGCCTTAATTTTTCACTTGCCGCCTCGACGGCTATAGTAAGGCCGCCTTTCCTCACCGATGTCAGTAATTTCGGGAGCAGTTTCAACTGCTTGTCAACACGCAGGCTGGGAAGGGATAAGCCCACGTGCTTATCATGAAAATACCCATCGAGGCCGGCAGTCAACTCTTCGAGTTTAGGATAGTCTGCGCTCGATAGACTAAGCAAGCTGACAGTATCATATCCTGTCGAGTGATAACAGGCCTTGGCGATATCGATAATTTTTTCAACGCTGCGATAGCGTACGGGTCTTCTACAAAAACTCGCCTGGCAGAACCTGCATCGGCCCGGACAGCCGCGCATAATCTCGACGCTGACTCTCTCATGCACGGCCTGCACAAACGGCACTATTGGGCGATGAGGAACGGCGGCATTTTCAAAATCTTCCAGGATGGCGTTATTAAATTGCGTGGGCAGTCCGGATGATTTGGCCTTGAACGATTTTATTTTCGCCCCTTCGTATTCGAACTCATAAAGAGACGGGACATAGATGAAGTCGAATTTCTTTGCGGCGCTGAAAAGGATTTGTTCTTTTGTAGCACC
>JAVVFI010000354.1:0-5610 GCA_032250555.1 Sedimentisphaerales bacterium | reverse complement strand
CCGACGGCGGCGGGGGCCTTATCTGTCTGAATAAATTCCATGTATGTTTCTCCTCGGATTGATAATTGTATAGAATTATATCTTAGGATGAGAAAAAATCAACAAAAATATTTTTATTGAGAATAATTTCTCAAGAAAGGGGCTCTAAAATCACTTTGTGATGCCTGATACCCCTGAAATTTTCTATCGGCGCCAATACTCTCAGGTGCAGCCTCTCTGGCAGGTATAAAAAGAAAAAAACTCAAACCCTGCTTTTCAACCATTTTTCGAGGGATTCTTGGCTCTCTAAGGAGTGCCGACCTGCTTATAATCCTTGAATGCTAATGTCTTCATCAAGGCCAGGCCAATGTATTCCAGAACCATTCCCTATTAGTTTGAAATTCTTTGACGTCTCGAACCATAGCCTCTCCGGACGATGATCTGGGAACGACAAAATCAAGGACATGCTGGTTCTGTTCATCCTCCAGCATGATCTTCAACTGTTTTGGAGTAGTAATCTTACGGTCCGCGGCCTTGGCGCATACGTCCTGAAGCAAAGTGAGATCGCGGTACTTTCTGACAACATCGATGATGCCCAGTGCCCGACGGGCATTGAGAAACGCATGCGGCCCTACTACCGACTCAACCAATCGTTTAGTTCCGGGGCCGTAGGCGGCAGCCTGGGAAATCAGGTACTGAGGGTACTGGCCCTGCATCATGGCTCTCTGGTCATTGGGGAAGTCGCCGTCGGTGATATGAATCTTGTCTACACCTAATTCCTTGCAATGTAAATTCCTACGAGTTAATCAGGAAACCCTATTTATATAAAACAGCCTGTAGAAGAGACCGGCCGGATATATGTATTCTTAGTAGTTTTCTATCCCTTTACTGCACCTGCGACAAGACTTTTAATCAAATGCCGTTCAAGGATTAAAAAGAAGGTGATTATCGGGACGACCGCAAGAATGGTGAAAGCATTTATTGCACCCCAGTTTCTAACGCCGAAGAACTCAAAAACCCGGTAATGAGCCACAGGCAAGGTTAACATTAATCCACGGCCAACGAAAGTAAATGCAAGCACAAACTCGTTCCATGCACGTAAAAATGTAAATAGAGCCGCAGTGACGATACCTGGAGTCGTTAACGGTATAATAACCTTCCACAACGCCATCAACCTGCTACAACCGTCAATTCGCGCCGATTCTTCCAATTCCTTTGGAATACCATCAAAGAAACCGATTAGTATCCACACCGCAATTGGTAAGGCATCTGCGACATACGGTCCTATAATACTCATGTAGTTATCGAGCAGGTTTATATGCTGGAATATTTGATACAAGGGAATCACCCTGGTAATACTTGGAATAATACGGGGAACAAGGATTGCAATGAGCAGAACACTCCTGAAAGGAAAACGGAACCTGGAGAATGCATAAGCGGCGAGCACACTGAGAACAACTGTGGACACTATTGTTACGGCGGAGATAAAAACACTGTTTATGAAGAACCGGATAAACGGTAATTTTTCGAATATTTGCAGGTAGTTTTCCATCGTTGGCTCTACAGGAATAATCGTCGGAGGCACCCGATAAACCTCTGCCAGAGATTTTACAGAACTCGACAAGGACCAGAAGAACGGCGTAATAGCCCATAAAACCATCAACAAGGTAAGAGCGTATAACAATATTGATCCTAAAGTGTACCTTCGCTTTTTAACTCTAAAAAATATCATGCCATACACCTCGCTTTAATCTTTTTTTTCCAGAACCTTTGAGTATGTCATGCTTAATCCTACATTTATGATAAACAACAAGACTGCTAAAGCTGATCCATATCCCCAGTTAAAATGCTGGAATGCTGTGCGGTACATATACAAGGCCATGACCTCTGTCGCCCGTCCCGGACCACCGCCGGTAAGTGCAAAAACTGTGGCAAACTGGTTAAAAGAGGCAAACGAAAGATATACGACAGTCACAAGCATCATAGGTTTAATCATAGGGATGGTAATCATAGAAAATACCTGCCAATGCGATCCTCCATCTATATATGCCGCTTCGTAGTAATTGCGATCGATGGATTGAAGACCAGCCAATAATACCAGGACCGCAAAGGGTGTGAGACGCCAGATATTAGTAAAAATTATCGCAAACATAGCCCACCCTGGGTCACTGAACCATCGAATAGTAGGAAGCGATAAAAAGCGAAACAGATGATTTATTATTCCCAGTTGTGGTGAGAACATCCACTGCCAGATAACCCCAACAGAAACTTCAGAGACAATGAAAGGAAGTAAAATCAAAGCACGCAGGATACGCCGTCCGGGTATTTCCCTGTTCAATAACATGGCTATCATAAGCCCGATCACTAATGCACCGGATAATGAGGCGGTAACAAAAATAAACGACCGCAGTATACTGCCTAAAAAGTTTGGATCGGCAAACGCCTCCAGGTAGTTTTCTATACCGATAAATGTTCCGGCTGGTTCATAAACAGTAACCTTCTGAAAACTTTGAATGATTGCATAGATGAGAGGGAAACCCAGCAAACCGATGATAACCAGAAAAGTCGGGCTGATCAAACTATACGCAAAACGAATATCTTTACTTCGAGCGCTCATCAAATACCATTCTCCTGCTTACTTTCGGTGGACATGAAAGCACCCCTGGTCGCTGCTCTTAATCTCATAAGAGGGAACAACCAGGGGATTTTTACGTGTCGAATTACCGCTCTATCAGATTCAGTTTTTGCTGCGCAGCCGCGGCAACGGCGGACGCATCTGCGTTAGGATTACCAAGCATTTCCTGCAGGGCATCCTGCACAATCTCCGACATTTGATTATACCGCGCAAGTTTGGGCAGAGGTCGAGAAACAGCCTGATCTTTCTGAATAAAATCGCTCCAGGGTTTGGCCGCCTTATATTCGGGCATTTCATACACACTGTCCCGTACCGCTTCCATATAGCTTATATTGAATTCCTTTTGGCCTTCAGGTCTGGAAAGATAACGAATAAATTTCATCGCTTCGTCCGGATACTGGCTGTTGGCCATAATCGCCCATTGATACGAGGTAGGCATATTCACTTTTGGGTCGTTACGATTCAATCGTGGTATATGGGTTAGTTTAAAATCGGGATAATCCGTTCCACCTCGAACCACAGCGGGTGCTATATGTGAACCGATAATAGACATTACCGCCTGGCCGGAGATAAACATACCACGTGCTTCACCGCTACCGAAGGAGACGGTGTCAGGAGACATAATCTCATGGTCCCATACAAGTTCACGGTACAGTTCAAGGGCCCGAATACCTGCCGGGGAATCGAGCTGAGGTATTTCATCTACAATCTCTCCGCCCATGGCATGGAATATCGGCAGCCATCCTTGTGTAGTTCCATCATCCCGCTTACCGCGAACACTCAATCCCCAGATATCGTTGGCCGGATCCTGAAGTTTTTTTGCCGCGGCAATAACATCATCCCAAGTTTCAGGCTCTGATAATCCTGCATCTTCAAACCAGTCTGCACGATAGTAAAGCGCACGTCCGAACATTGTGAATGGATATGCGTACTTTACCCCCTTAAATGTAACGAAATCCCAGACCGCGGGGTTAAAGTCATTAATTTCAGAGGCCGGAATTTTGTCAATGTAATCATCCAGGGGTAAAAGATGTTTCAGACCGCCCAAGACTGGTACCCAGGGGAAATCCAGAGAACTTACATCCGGGGCTCTGTTCGTTCCGGCCACAAGCAACAGTTGGTCTAATTGCCGTTCCCAGGGTACTACTTCATAATTAATTCTGATATTGGGATTTTCCGCATACCAGTCATCCAGATCAAGCACATAATTATCCCGGGTGGCCCATACATTGAGTGTAATAACGCCATCCCCAGTTTCAGCTGATTCTGCGCCTCCGCCGGCAAAGGCAGCTCCCGCGATAAGCAGAATAATGAGAGGCACCAGAATCACAGTGCTCATCCCTCTGTTCATGAGTCGCATCATAATAGAATCCTCCTTGGAAATTAATAGACTATAAAATGATACGACCAGTTATTAACATAAGCAAGCTACCCAAGTACTGATTTCAGTACTATTTTAGCAGTACTTAAGTACTGGTTTTCAGTAAAACTGGTATTGCTTTTTGTATATTTTTACTTTTTTGAGCCGCTTTGAACCGGCCTCATAAGATGAAGCCTGTCATGTACGCCGAACTTGGAATAGATCTCACTAATGTGGTTTTTTACTGTCTGTTCCGCAATATATAGCTTTTCTGCGATCTCCTTATTGTCATAACCATCAAATATAAGCTTATATATCTCCTGTTCCCTTTTACTAAGAGAGAAAAAGGGTGCTCTTTTATCCTGCATACTGTCAGGTTCTGCGTTTAATGTACCTGATTGATGCATCTTCGACACGAGTTTATCCGCGACTGCCGGAGATATCATCACCCCACCTGCGCGAACAGCATGTATTGTTTCAATAAGATCTGCCGGAGGCATATCTTTCAGAATATAGCCCGAAGCCCCGCATCGTAGCGCCTCATAAACATAATCGTCATCCGCAAAGGTCGTCAGCATGATTATATTGATTGACGGAAACTCTTGATGGATTATCCGTGTTGCTTCTACTCCATCGAGATTCGGCATACGTACATCCATTAAAACTACATCGGGATCTGTACGCCGGACCGCCTCAACAGCCTGTATCCCGTCATTAGCCGTTGCGACTACGTTCATCTTCATGTCACGACTGCTTCGGGTCTCTATTACAATACGTAAACTTTCAACAAAGAGTACCTGGTCGTCGGCCAACACTAAACGAATGGTTTTCACTGGTACTTCCTGTAATCCGGGATCTCAACCGCTAATCGGAATCCTTTAGGTGACGAATTTGTGGTTAATTCTCCGCCAAGACCGCGAAGCCTCTCGCGCATACCGCTCAAACCGATCCCGTCGATAATATTTGCACCTCCACGTCCATTGTCCCGAACAGTAAGGTGTATGCGTTGGGCATCGCACCAGAACAGTACATCCACCCGGGTAGCGTTACCATGGCGTATAGCATTGGTCAAGCCCTCCTGCACAACCCGATACAGAACTTCGTCGATAGTATTGCCAAAGGTCCATAGAATATTGCTGTAATCGACTTTGACTGCGACACTGGTTGTGGCATTGACCATACGGACAAGGCGGTTTACTGCGGTTATTATGTTTAATTCCGGCTGTGCGATAGCCCGGTACTCCCGCAGGGTTCGCCGTGTCTCCGCCAGACCATCAAGAGCCTGCCCCCTAGCAAAATCAAGGAATTCATCCAGGCGCTCCCGGTCTGTTTCTGCCAGGTCTTTGGCGGCTTCCATAAGCATAACAATATTTGTCAGTGTGTAGCCCAGTGAATCGTGGATTTCCCGGGTTATACGGTTTCTCTCTGCCTCCACAGATTCGTCCTCTATTGTCGCGGCATAGCGCTGACCTGCGACGTTGGCCTCTACAAGGCTGGATACAGATTTTTGTAGATCAGTTATTGCATGACAATCTTGTTTAAACCTTATCATTAACTGACGCAGCGCAAAAACAAACACCATATGCACGATACCGACAAAAAGTACGACCATGCGGTCATGAAAGGACACAGCCTC
>JAVVFI010000353.1:0-5626 GCA_032250555.1 Sedimentisphaerales bacterium | reverse complement strand
ATAAGGTCACATTAAAGACTGAAAATAACAGAATGTAAAGTCCGTCCTGCATTTTCATCTTCCTGACTTATTTTTTGCTGATGTCAATTAAAGCCAATTTCAGTGGAAAAACAGAATAATTTTTGAAATTACGTTGGTCAAATCGCGCCCTTGACGGTCACTATATTTACAGAGAATGTCAAAATCTTAAGGGCCCTGATTTGGTGACACCAAGTGATAAAACTTTGATTGAGGCTGTACTGGCCGGCGATAAAACTGCCTATCAAAAATTTTACAACCATTTATGTTAAGATCGGCCTTTTAGTTCTTTGACCTTTTGCCAGAGGAATTCGGATAGCTCTTTGGTTCCGGAGCCGGTTACTGCTGAGATTGGGTGAATGTCTTTGCTTAGCTTTTTTCTGAGGTCTTCTATTACCTTTCCATCGGGATCTAGGTCGGTTTTGTTGGCGATGATAACTTCCTGCTTTTGGGCCAGGGCCTTGCTGTACTGCTCTAATTCGTGACGTATTGCATTATAATTTTCCACAGGGTCGGAGCCGTCGGCCGGCATTATGTCGAGAACGTGTGCGAGGATTTTAGTTCTTTCTATGTGTTTGAGGAATTTATAGCCGAGGCCCGCACCGCTGTGAGCACCCTCGATTAGGCCGGGGATGTCGGCCATAACAAAGCGGCGAAAGCCGGATAATTCGACGATGCCGAGAACCGGCTCGATTGTGGTAAAGGGATAGTCGGCAATCTTAGGTCTTGCGGCTGAGCAGCGGGAAATAAGCGTGCTCTTACCGGCGTTCGGCATACCGACTAAGCCGACATCGGCGATTAGCTTTAGCTGGAGCCGGATATTTCTCTCCTGGCCTTCCCTGCCGCGTTCGGTCTCTCTTGGGGTTTGATTTGTTGATGTCGCAAAGGCCTTATTGCCTCTCCCGCCTTTTCCGCCACGACAGACACATACCTTTAATCCGACCTCGTTCATGTCTTTGAGAAGTAAATCGATGTCCGTATCATAAATTAGTGTGCCCGGCGGAATATTGATAATCAGATCCTGGCCGTCGGCGCCGGACTTGTTTCTTCCAGAGCCGGGCTGGCCGTTTTGGGCTTTCCAATGATGTTTACCGGCAAAGTCTAATAAGGTATCGAGATTATCCACGGCCTGGAAATAGACATTTCCCCCTCTGCCACCATCACCGCCATCGGGTCCGCCTTTGGGTATGAACTTTTCACGCCGAAAGCTCAGGCACCCGTGGCCGCCGTTTCCTGCAGTAACCTGGATTTTCGCCTCATCTATAAACATATCTGATTAGCCGCCGCTCGTATCTTGATATAAAAAAAGGATGGCAATTATACCATCCTTTTAACCGGTTAAATTAAGTTGTTTTCTCAGACAACGTGAACTTTTCGCCCCTGGAACTTCACTTTTCCTTCGGCGGTGGCAAATAACGTATAGTCTCTTCCCATACTAACATTAGAGCCAGCGAAGAATTTTGTTCCGCATTGTCTTACAATAATTGAGCCAGCACTAGCGATCTGGCCGCCGTACAGCTTAACACCCCTGTACTGCGGATTACTGTCTCGACCGTTCCTCGAAGAACCCTGTCCCTTTTTATGAGCCATAATTAGATACCTCTAATATTAAACTTTAATTGTCAAATTATCCGAAACCTGAATGTTAACTACTTTATTCAGGCTTGTCCAGAAAATTTTTCAGGTTTGTTGAAATTGTCCGGAGTGTGTCTAATCAACCCTGATACCCTTTTGCTCCAGCCACTGTTTCAAATCGCTCATTTCGTTGTTGAAAATCTCGTTGTCGTAGTCTTCTTCGAGCTTTTGTATGTTACTTTCCAGTTCCGGCTGTTCCTGCACAATATCGCTTAATTTCTTTTCGAATTCATCGCTGACAAGGCGAAGATAGTCAAATTCGACCTGAATATCCAACATACCTACCAGCCGTCTTGTTACTGCTTCTATGCACTTCGGATTACTTCCCTGAACATAAGCGGGAATCGTGGCCATGAAAGAGACCATCCTGAGACCTCGTTTCGGGCAATTGGCCGTTAGATGAGTAATGATACTGGCTGGTCCATCGTAGTTTGTGAATTTAACGCCGTAATGCTGAAAGGTTTCCTTAAGTTCGGCATCCGAAACGGAACAGAAAAGTCTCGGCTCGCGAGTGTGCGGGACAAGACCGGCAACACTGCCTATGAAATATATCATTTCAACGCCAAACTGCTCGCATAATGAGAAGATGCATTCGGCAAATTCTTCCCATTGCAAATTCGGCTCTTTGCCTGAAAAGAGTATAAGGTCATTTTCCTCGCTGTAATAAAATGCATCCGCTGGAGTTTGGTAGGATTTAATCAGACCATCTTCTATTCGCGTGTGGGGTCGAAATAACGCCGTCATTTCCATTGGACCCGGGAAACTATACAGATAGAATCCTTCCGGTCCGACCTCGGCAAACTTCTGCGCTCCAAGCTTGTCGATAAGACAATTTACAGTTCCCGTTGATACATCACCGCCGTCCATCCACCCGGAGAAGCTTAATAATAACCGTGGGTTTTTGAAATTCGGCCTTTTAAATATTTTCAGTTTTCCCGATGACATTATTCACCTTAAGAAGTTTTCACAATAATAAGGTTCTTTTTATCATTAATCGGCGAGTTAATCCAGCCAAAATCAACAAATAGTGAAAGTTCCGCAAAAAACGGTTGTTATGGTGGAAAGAATAATAGCAATAAGATATACAAAAAGAAAGAGTAAAGAAAGACTGATTCGTTATAATCTGTTTGGTATGCTAAATTAAAACAATGCGAGGCCTGCAAAGCAAGCCTCGTATTGTCATTCGTTATGTTATATATGATTTCGTTCCGCGTTAAGAACGGTTCGAATCACAAGCTACAAAATTCAATTACTCTTCTTCGGCAATTCTTATTTCCGCTTTAGTAGAAGTTGACTTAGGCCTGATGATATGGGTTTCATCAAAGACCATTTGCTCGTCTAATGACAAAACCGTCTGTGTTAAAATCCGTGGAGTTATAAACACGACAAGTTCTGTTATAGACGTATCTTCTCCCTCGAATCTGAACAATCCACCTACAAGAGGTAAATCACCAAGCAATGGAACTTTGTTTTCCTCTTTGCTTACACCTTTTTTGCGCATACCGCCCAAAACCACGGTCTGCCCGTCTTCAACCAATGCTATCGTGTCAACCTTACGTTTATCAACAACGGGAACATCACTTGAAGAAATTGTAACACGCTCTACAAGAACACCGAATTCCGGCAGAATATGCAGTCTGAGCATACCGTCACGTGTAACATGAGGTGTAACCGTAAGCTTAACACCGACATCTTTAAATTTAACTGATTCTGTTACAGTTCCCGCTGAAACCGTTCGCTCCACGTATGGTTCTTCGGTCACGATATCAAAAAGGGCCGTTTCATTATCGAGCACCATTATTCTCGGATTGGCAAGAAGCTTGGCTTCGGTAATCTCCTGCTCGGCACTTATTTGCGCATCTATGTCAACGTTAGGAGTAAGCCAGCCAAAACGCATAAAGGCTTGGGTCGAAGTAGCAGTTTTTGCTGTTGGAGCGTCAAAGACACCTGTCATGAACGGATTGGTTGAACTGCCAACATATGTATCAGCGCCCGACTTGCTGACTGTTAGATCGTCATTTAATGGAAGGCCTGCGGAAGAAAAGTTGGTTCTTCTACCCGCCGACCATTGGACACCGAGATCGAGCTTATCCCGGCTTGTTATATCGTAGATTCGTGCCTCTACCAATATCTGAGGAGTAATTCGGTCAATTTTATCCAGCAGGCCGGTTATCTCGGTGATTTTGCTCTCGGTATCAGTAACAATTATATGACTGGTACCCTTAATGGAAGATACCGACCCCTGAGGTGACTTGAATTTATCCAGTGCGGTTACAACTTCCACAGCATCTACATAGACAATTTCAAAAGTTTTAGTCAGAATTGGCTCGGCTTTCGCGACCATTTCCGCAGAGGTTATTATTCTTATTACATTATCGGTAGGCACGTAGAGGCTGTCATGCACCGCAAGAATATTTCTCAGTGCTTCTTCGAGGGGTACATCATTAAATGTAACGGTAACATTGCCGATAACCAAGGGGCTCATGATGTAGTTCAGACCCGCCTGCTCAACCAATTGTTTTACCACCAAATCGATAGGCTGATCACTAACATCGATAGAAATATTTTTCTTCATCCGAAGCTCAACTTGAGTTAAATCCGTCTTTTCTTCCGAATTTTCGTTATCAGCCTGGGCCATTGTGATATTGCAACTTATACAAATGACTGCAATGACCATCAAAAGCCTGAACGCTCTATTATTTTTCAAATTACTTATCATAACATACCACCCTTTCGAAAGTTAATCGCTTACGCAATTTTTCACCTATCCCAACACACTGTGATTACTTTTTATCGTTGAATCCCCTGACTCCATTTTTTTCCATTTATATCGAATTCGACACTATCTTTATTTATTTTTGTTATGCTCGCCCCCTGTATTTGATCTCCTTCGTGCACTATGCGGTTACTAATAATCGCCGAGGAGTTGTCCTCGCTATAAAGAATACTTTTGACGATTAATTTTACTAATTCATTGTTTTCGGCCTGATTATTTCCCGTTACAACAGAGCCTAATTGCATAGGATCTCGAAGCGTTGTCGGGTACGGCTCCGGAATTTCCCAGTCGATTTGATGATTCAAACCCGCAGAGGCAAGGCCGGTATTATTCTCATCAACGGCCTGGGCATTATGCACACTCGTTCCAAAAACACCTCCTCTGAAGACAAATGCTACTAAAACGATAAACAGAACCGGTATCATTACCACCATTGCTTTTTGTTTTGTAGTACTGGCCCCTGGTTTTGCCTCACACAGTTTGCTTATTATTTGCTTCCATGAACTTTCACTGCTGACTTTCACAACAGAACTTTTCTTAGAAACTTTTTTTGCAATATCGCCAAAATCAGCTTTTTTAGGCTCCTTAACAGGGATAACTTTGGGCTTTTTATCCTTTTTAAATTTGCTTTGACGAGCTGGCTCAGATTTGAAATCTTTAGGTGACTCTATATCAGATTCCTCAATCGGAATAACCTTTGATTCCTGAGCCGTCACAAATTTGGGTGTGTTAGTCTTGGATTCCTGAACTGGCTCGGCTTCGGAATCTTTGGGTAGCTCTATTTCGGATTCCTCAATCGGTATAACTTTTGATTCCTGAGCCGTCACAAATTTGGGAGTGTCAGACTGTTCATCCTGGGTTTCCTGAACTGGCTCAACGCTGGTTTCCTGAATCGACTCGGCTTCGGAATTTTGAGACGACTCTATTTCGGATTCCTCAATCGGTATAACTTTTGATTCCTGTGCAGTAACAAATTTGGGAGCATCAGACTCCTCAGCCATGGATTCCTGAACTGGCTCAAAATTGGTTTCCTGAATTGGCTCGGCTTCGGAATCTTTGGGTAGCTCTATTTCGGATTCCTCAATCGGTATAACCTTTGATTCCTGGGCCGTCACAAATCTGGGAGTGTCAGACTGTTCATCCTGGGTTTCCTGAACTGGCTCAACGCTGGTTTCCTGAATCGACTCGGCTTCGGAA
>JAVVFI010000352.1:0-5645 GCA_032250555.1 Sedimentisphaerales bacterium | reverse complement strand
ATCAATGCCGATGTCCTATGACAATGCTGTTGGTAAATCTGAAGCGACTTTGACGTTGACTTATCCCCGTGACTGGACAGAGAGAGGGGTAAATACACTGACAATATGGTTCAGGGGCAATTCCGGCAATGATGTTGAAACATTGTATGTTGTTCTCAATGACAGTGCTGTAGTCACTAATGATAATCCGGATGCGGTACTAAGAACTTCCTGGACTGCCTGGAATATCGAGCTGACGCGATTTGCAGACCAGGGTGTAAACCTTGCCAATGTAGATTCGATTACTCTTGGCCTTGGCAACAGGAATAATCCTGTTGCCGGCGGTTCGGGTATGATGTACTTCGATGATATCCGTCTGTATCCACCCGCGCCGTAAGTGGCAGGTTGAATTCATTAACTTGTGAATATGATGATACGCGTTAATTCGGGCCTATACCAATACGGTATAGGCCTTGATATTTTCTCTCATACCGAGCTTTGTTTCTGATGTATTTAACGTTTAGCTTAATTTGTACATCAAATTAAATTTGATTGACCAGCAAGTCCTAATCTGCGATTATATCCTCTGTTTTAGCCTCATTTTGTTTTATTTATATTGGAACTTTTTGGGGCAATGTTGGTCTAAATGAGGGAAATACCGGTGACGGAAGTGGCGAATATCAATATTGATGATGCTATTTTGGTTAGGCAATGTTGGCAGGGCGATTCTGCGGCTATAGAGCGGCTTATTCTGAAGTATCAGAATCGCATATATAACGTAATATTAAAAATATGTGCAGATCCGGATGATGCAGCGGAACTAACTCAGGATACATTTGTCAAAATAATAGAGAACATTGAAAGTTTTCAGGGCAGAAGCAGTTTTTATACCTGGGCGTTTAGAATAGCCGTAAACTTAACCTTGAACTACTGCCGGAGGAATGCCAGGATTGGCTTTAGCTCGCTGGATGCTGAGCAGGTTCCATACAACAGCCAGCCGGGCATATTCCTGAAGGAGCTGTTAAGTAATGACAGCTCACTCGATCCTGCGATGGTTGCTCAGGACAATGAGTTGTGTCATATTCTTGTTGAGTCTTTGAAGAAATTAGATGATGCACAAAGAGCCGTAGTTGTGCTGCGGGATATTGAAGGTATGAATTATAACCAGATTGCAAATGTGTTGGATATTGAGTTAGGTACGGTAAGAAGCAGATTAAGTAGAGGCAGGAAAAAGCTTAGACGGATTTTGGAGGCCATTTTGCAATGAAAGAAATTCCGAATTTAGACGAATTGCTCAATAGCTTCATTGATGGGGAACTGGGACCAAGACAGCATACTGAAGTTCAGCGGTTGCTGGCTCACGATGAGAAAATTGCACAACGGCTGGATGAACTTCAGCAATGTAAGATGTTTTTGAATTCTATGCCTGTTGTCGAGGCGCCGCCGCAGATATTGGAAAATGTAAAAGCTATTCTGGCCAGAAGAACCCTGCTGGGTGAAGAACCATCGGCTTTTGATGAACAGATTGGGGCAAGGCATTTATTCGGTCGTAAGCTCTTAGCCGCCGCCGCTATGTTTGGCCTGGTTGCCGTTTTGGCCGCGGTTGTTTATTCTATTGTTGCTCCCACTATTCCTCAGGGGCAGATTGTTGTCGAACGTCAAAATATCCCCTCGACGATTGATTTAACAGCGCCGGCACCGATAACAGTAGTTGCTGCACCGTTTAGCGGCAGGCTTGAATTGCATACAAATACCCTGCCTGCTGTTGTAGGATTTATTAACAGGGCGATTGAAGAAAATATTCCCTCAGATGAATGGATTGCATCCGACCAGGGTAAGTTCAGAGAACCGCACTCGCTTATTTGCAGTAGTGAAAGCTTTAATTTACTATTAGCACAGTTGGATGATATTTGGGACAAGCTGGATTCGGCCTCGTTGTTTGTTGACACCGAAGTTTTTGGCCGGGAGGTCGTTGTTGAAGCGGTTACTGCTGAGCAGATTGCCGATATCGTCAACCAGAATGATTCTGCATCGCGTATCCAGGTGGCGAGGGATTTTGCTGTTCTGAACGATATATCCGAATATTTACCCGGTAGAGAGATTCTGACTGCTATTGATAATACTACGGTGGGTTTGATAACTCCACCCAAGCCTGTATTGACCTCGAATTACAAAACGACAACAAAGGTGCCTTCCCAAACCGGTGTGATCAAGAACATACACCTGACAATTACAGTTATAGCCAGTAACTAAGGGATTGGATATTTTGATAACTTCATTGAACCTGAGCTTAAGAGAACAAAGGAATGCTTAATATACATAACTGCTGTCTGGTGGTTGTTGACGTTCAGGGTAAGCTCGCCCAGTTGATGTATGACAAACAGGTTCTATTCAAAAACATCCAAATTCTCATCAAAGCGGCTAAAATCCTTAATATCCCAATCCTCTGGTGCCAGCAGTGCCCCGAGGCCCTTGGCCCGACGATACCTGAAATAGCACAGCTTCTAACCGGCATTGAGCCCATAGACAAGTCGGCTTTCAGTTGCTGCGGCGCCGAGCAGTTCAATATTAAGCTGAATGAATCAAAGCGACAGCAGGTTCTTTTATGCGGCATAGAAACACACGTTTGCATTTATCAAACAGCGGCTGATTTGCTTGCTAAAAGTTTTAGTGTGGATCTTATTGCCGATGCTGTTTCTTCAAGAACTGCCGAGAATAAGCAGATTGCTATAAACAGAATGGCTGCTGAAGGAATAAATATCAGTTGCACTGAGATGGCCTTATTCGAGTTGCTCAAGACCGCCGAGCATCCTCGATTCAAACAAATCGCAAAATTAATCAAGTAAATTCTATCGATTTATCGCAACCAAATCAAATCACATCACTTAATAGCCGCTTTAAGTTCGTTTTGATTTTTGAAGGCGTAACTTTCACAAGCTTTATCTTATCACACCGATTGAAGCAAGCAAGATCAGCTAATTTCTTTGCAAAGGCCGGCAGAAAAACGTTGAGATCTTTTAAGGTCGATTCGAAAGCCAATTTACGAACTATAAAAGTCTTATTTTTACGATCGGCTTTTGAATCAAGTCTTCCCACAAAGTTCTCGCCCCGGAGGATTGATAACGTAAAATATCCGAATTTCCTCTTGGATGCTGGAAGATAGCATTCGAGTGAATAATTGAAGCCGAACAGATTTTTAATTCTCTTTCGTTGTATCAAAAGGTTGTCGAATGGACAAAGGATAGAAATATGTGGTTTCTTTCTCTTCGGTTTAGTTGATTTATTTAAAATTTCCGATAAGGTGTAGTAGTCATCATCATTTTCCCCTGCTGTTTTAACAGGAATAACCTCACCTGCATCGATGAGATTATTTAGAGAATTTTTTATAACATCACTATTGGCTACTTGAATGTCACTATCCCGGACAGCACTCGGCTGAAGGAATTTGGAAATCTCTTTCTCTTGTAATATTCCGTTAGCCGATAGCGCACGCCGCACGAGAAATTGTCCCATTTCGTCGTCACCTGGAATACTGGTATCAACATGTCCCGGTAGCACTCGTTCGGTCAAATCATAGACTTTTTGAAAGTTGCGCCTCTCGGTAATCATTAGGTCGCCTTTCCAGAAAAGCATCTCAAGTGCTATCTTTGCAGGTTTCCAGTCCCACCAGTTTCCCCGTTTTTCGCACGGTGAAGGCTTAAAATCCTTGGAGCTCAATGGCCCTTCTTTGCGGATTCGTTCAAGTACAGGTTTCATTAAATGGCCGCATTTTTCCAGACCTTTTTTTGCCCAATTACTCTTTGGATTCTCGAAGTTATTCATCTTAGGAAAAAAGTATCGGTAATCGGACATTGGAAGATATGACATTGCATGTCCCCAGTATTCAAATACTCGGCGGTCTTTTGTCTGAAGTTCATGAAGCATTTCCGGGGTATAATCTGCTCTTCTGCTCCAAAGAGTATGGTGGTGGGCCCTCTCGATTACGGCTATAGTATCAATTTGAACATATCCCAGCTTTTCGATTGTCTGAGCAACACCTTCTTTTCCTTTGGTCAGTTTTGCGGCTCCATCAAGTAGTTGAGCGTTTAGGACAATCCTTCTTGCTTGCCTTGACGATATTTTGGTTTTTTTCACTCCTTCACCCCATATTTTGGAATAGAGCTAATATCTTATTTGCCTGATAAAGCAGATTAAAGAGTCGTTTGCTCTTTAACCGTCGATATTGTTTTCTGTAAATAACGATAAAAAGGTTCAATAAGGTTGAAACCTGTGGATAAATCATCGATCAGCTTGTTACTGAAAAGGACATCATCAATTTTTCTGTTACAAACAAGATACATATTTCTTTTCTGATACCATTCCTGGATTTTTTCGGGTTTAGTTTTGTCGATTATTCTCTTGTAGTTCTCGCCTTCAAGGGCAAAAGCATTTTGTTTATCGAAAAAAGAGATGGCCTTCAGAAATTCTTTGGGATTGTCGTCAATCATCTCCCTGAATCTGCTCATGATAACCGGTGCAGCATTATAAAATCCCATCCCGTAACGGTACGAATCTATAGACAGCTCGAAGAAATAACCACAGACACGTGTTGTCCAGTCTTTCTTTTGATTCTTAAAAGTAATCCATACAGTGCTCCGAAAAGGTGATTTGTCTTTGGAAAATCTCGTATCGCGATAAATCCTTGAAATCGTCTTGTTCACCGCAGGAGTTATTTCAAAAGAAGGATCGATATCCAGCATAAAATCCCCCAGGTCCGTGACCAAATCCCGCAATGGCGGTAAGACATATTCTTCATAATCGCCCCGGTGTGCCTGGAACCAGGACTTGTTATTATTTGCTTTTAGGCTCCGAAGGAATTTCAACGTTTTGGGCGAAAATCCTCTGAAACTTTTGTCTTCTGTCTCGGCCATTTTTACCCACCCTTTTATTCAATGTAAATTAGCCTCGAATTCTGTAAGGTTGTCAAGGATGCGCTCTAAATCATTTTCAAAACGATCGATTTGACTTCTTGAAAAACCTTTATAGAACAGCTTTGTCATTTCTTCTGAGACTTCAACGTATTTTTTTTCCATTATCCTGTCCTTTTCCGTGCGTTTGATCAGGATTTTCCGTCTATCTGTTTTTGAATATTGACGCTTGATATACCCTATCTTTTCAAGCCTGTCGAGCATACTTGTCATTGTCGATTTTTTAAGTTGCGTTTTTTTTGCAAGTTCATTTATCGAGATGCCGTCTTTTTGCCAGAGCGCAAACATTATCCTGCCTTGGGCGGGATTAATTTCAATACCGTACTGCTTTGACCTGCGGATGAAGATTCTCTCTCCGACCTGACGTATCTTGGCTATTAGAAAACCTGTCTGACTTTGTTTCTTCATTTTTTTCATTTTAACTTAAATTCAAAAGGTGCTTCTTTGTATCCTCCCTTTGCAAAAACAGGTATCAGTTTAATTAAAGTAAATTCAGGATCATCCGCTCCGCCCGGCCAATGTATTTTCCAGTCTTCCTGCCAAAGTTGTTTCTTGAGCTGCTTATCCGCGACTTCTTCTATTTCTCCGCCAAGCATCAGACACTGGAACTCGCTTGGTACTAATGAAACAAAAGATAAATAAACAGATACTTTTGGATTAGCCCGGATATGGTTCATTTTGACCGATGATTTGCTCGTT
>JAVVFI010000351.1:0-5678 GCA_032250555.1 Sedimentisphaerales bacterium | reverse complement strand
GTACCCGAAACAAACATCGGAATAGCCGGGAGCCTCATTATAGCGGTAACCGCTCCTGCTGCTGTCGGCACTGAACTTCCACGCCCCGCCGCGAACCACCTTTGTCTCGCCTTCTTTCGGTCCTCTTGGATCCTCCGCCGGGCTCTGCTGGTAATAATCCACCTGGTAAAAATCGTTGCACCACTCCCATACATTACCGCACATATCGTACAGGCCCCACGGATTAGGCTTCTTCTGCCCTACCGGATGCGGCTTACCGTTAGAGTTTTCATCCACCCACGCATAATCGGAAATTTTGGACGAACTATCACCGAAGAAATAAGCCGTTTTGCTCCCCGCCCTGCAAGCATATTCCCATTCGGCTTCCGTCGGCAGTCTGTACCCGTTCGCCTCGAAGTTACATTGCCAGGTATTCAAATCATAGCAAGGCTGAAGCCCTTCTTTAAGAGAACGCGCATTACAGTATTTGACGGCATCCGACCAACGCACCTGCTCCACTGGATTTTTCTCCCCCTTCCAGCGGGAAGGATTTCCCCCCATCACTTCGTCGTACTTCTCCTGAGTCACGAGGTATTTATCCATATAGAACGAGCTGATAGCAACCTCATGAGGCGTCGCATCTATCTCATTCTCATCTCCCATGGTAAATCGCCCCGCTTCAAGCAAAACCATTTCCGCCCCGGCTTCATCCTTAACTTCACCCGGCACCCCGGCCGATTCCTTTGGCGCCTCGTTGGGATCTGTACGCTTACAGCCCTGAAACAAAACCAAAGTCACAGACAAAAGAATTACAACATGTATATAGTGTTTCATAGATTTCCGTTTCTAATTTACGTTTACAAGCTTGAAAATAGTTTAATAATTCTCCCAAATCTCATAGCCGTCAGGATTCCTCAGGCATTCTCTGCAGCGTCTCCTAATCTCCCTGGCTATTTCAACCGCTTCGGGATGATTCACGCAGCCGTAGCCCGCCTCCTGAAAAAGCTTTCTGGTAATAGTGTGACATTGGCCTACAACAGTGTCCTGGGCCCCGCCCATTCTCCTCCACTTCAGGCTAAGGTCATTATAGATAGGCAGATTTTGGGAGCTTTTCTTTCGAGTAAGAGATTTAGTCTGGCGAGACAATTCAGCAGCGTACGCCAGATCTTTCATATTCTCTTTCTGTACTTCGTATCCTTGGAGTATCTCCTGAGCTATTGCTCTCATATTATCGATATAGGGTTTCAAACCTGCCGCGGATTTCTCCGCCAGATTCAGATACTCTATCATATTATTGGCAAAGTCCTGATATTCGTCTATTCTCGCAACATGCCGCTCGACAAAATAAATCATATCATCTACGGCACCTTCGACATACTCTCCCCTCTTTATTTCCTCCCCCGCATCAAAAACCGCCTGCATTGCTTCCGTACATCCGCAGGTAGCAGCTCGACGAACACCAGCGGCCCCCCTTCTATGATGGGTTCGAAGCTTGCGGCCCGGCAGGTCGAGAATAGCATCACACACCTGCCTGCCCAGCGTCGCCTTCATAATATCGACAGGAGTCAAAATCGACGCGGGAGTACCTTTTCTCTCCAGGGCATAAACAAGAGAATATCCCTTCGGCGGCACTTTCTTACCGAGACGATAAAAAGTTGTTCCCCCGTTAAACCAGACGGGGTAGTTATAGCGGCCGGTTACACCACGCCAGATAGTATCTTTCGATTCTTTGAATGTAAAAGTTGTTTTCACATTCGCTTCAAGCAACTGGGTTATCCATTTTGCCCGATACGGTCTTTTCCAATTAACAGCTACATCCTTTTCAAGATAAGTGGGCTTCAACTGTTCCTTATGCCAGATTCCCTGCGCCCCCAACAGGTTCAGATAAACATTCTTGCCGTCATTGTCAAAGTCAACAGATTCTATCAGACGATTCTCCTGGCTTTTACTCAGGGCGAGCTTTATCTGCTGCCTACCCTGAGGCCAGGTAACAACCAGCATATTGTTTCGGCCCTTGAGCAATCCCAGGAAAACATTCTCCGAAGGAACGTGAAGCGTAGCTCCCGAAGGGTATTTTTCAGGATCATATATAAGGTCATCGCCAATGAAGTCGGGCAACACACCGAACTCGATTGGACTGAGCAGACTTATCCCGTTCATATTCTCGGCAGGTTTAATCGCGATAATACCCGTCTGGTCGAAGGAGAAAATAGCAGAAAAGCTATCTTTTGCCACCTTAGTCGAAAAAGAAATTTCCAGGGCAATTTCGTCACCGGTATTCTGCAATATGCTGCAATTATTGATTCCCGCGGGCTTGCCTTTGAGTTGAAGAGGAACAAATTCAATTTTCTCCTTACTCAAATCTGTTTTCGAGTAGATAACAACTCTGCCTTTTCCCGACAGGAACACTGCGGTCATGTGCTCATTCTCAACTACTGCATCACCTTTGAAAGAATATTCTCTACCATAGTAAGCAGGGTCCGAAACAGCAGCGGATGGATCAAGTTCAAGAGTGAGAAGGTTGGCAGGAACAACTTTCCAGTTATTTTTATCCCGAACATCGACTGTACTGACAAAAGGCGATTGTGTATCCCAGAGAATGGTGTTTGCCTTTTGTTGGGTTCTTTGGGCTATCGATATTTCCGGATTTGCCATCAACAGAAAAATCATAACCGTTTTCCATAAAGGCAGCACATAATGTTCTATGTATTGATAAAACTTCATCGTTTATGTCCCTTCCTAATGTTTAGACCCTCTGCGAAGATTCATAATATCCCGGCTATGTCCCAACTACTACACCTTATCCGGCGTAGGGCATACAAACGGTTCACGGTAATCGCGATGCAATATCCGGTTTGCCGCGTCGCTATTGGTGAATACTTCCTTCCGGGGATCAAACTTCAGCAGCGGCCCCATCGACATCGGATATTTATCCAAATCGACGCCATTATCCGTAAAATGTCTGACAGTACGATTGAGCGTTTCGATGTTATTGTCCCTACTGTCAATATCTTCAAGCACAGCCCTTGCCTCCTTAACGGAGACTTTGTTGTTCTCGCCAAGATAATAGCTGATGTTGGCCAAATGCGCCAAAGCCGCAGACAGATGACCCTGGAAAGCGTCGGCGTTAAGATCTCTCGTTTTTCGGCTGCGAACGGCCTTCACAAAATTGTCGAAATGGTCGCCGCCGCCCTTGAATTCCTTGAACATTTTACCTTTGAGGTCAAACGCTGCGCAATTGGTGTATGTCTTCTGAACCAGGCAGCCTTCGGTCCCATAGAAAATAACACCTATTTTGTTACCTTTGGTACTATCGAACATAGTGTTAATCTCCATGTCCGCCGAATTGTCAACGGAAAGACCCCGCGTCTCAAATACCATGCACTTTTTTCCATAATCATAGATAGCTATTTCGGTGTTAGGCGTATCGCCCGCATCGACGTAATTGGGATCTTTGCGTTCGGCCTGATAACCCAAACGTCCGCCGTATGCGATAACGCTGTTGGGATGACGGTTAATGCCTAATCCCCATCTTGCGATATCGGTTTGGTGCGGACCCTGGTTTCCGGAGTCACCGTTGCCGTATAACCGCTGCCAGTGCCAGTCGTAGTGGAATCGCTCTCGTGTGAGTTTCGGTGAAGTGTACGGCGCCGGCCCGCTCCATAAATTGAAATCGACCTCTTCAGGAATCGGATATGCGCCCAGCGGGCCAATCGATTTCCGGCGTTTGTAGCACAATCCTCGGGCAAAATTGACCTCACCGATACCGCCATCTTCAATAAACTTCATAGCATTTATGAGGGCCGGATTAGAGCGGCATTGTGTACCTACCTGACATATCCTTCGGTATTTCTTAGCTGCGGCAACAAGTGCGGCACCTTCAGGAATATCGTGACTTATCGGCTTTTCAATGTATGCATCCTTGCCCGCCTGCATCGCCCAGACACCACAGAGGGCATGCCAGTGATTCGGAGTCGCGGTCCCAATGAAATCGACGGACTTGTCGTCGAACACCCGGCGCATATCTTTAACCCACTTTGGGCGGCGACCGGTACGTTTTTCAATCGAATTGCAGCAGTTTTGACCAACCTTTTCATCCACATCGACAATGTAAGCAATTTCGCAATCCTTGCGGCCGGAGAATGCGCTTATGTGGCTACCACCCCGACCGCGGCAACCAATCACCGCGCAAAGCAGCTTTTCATTTGGGCTTCGGCTTTGCGCTGCAGCAATACTGCTGATCATCGGGGTTGCGGATACTGCCGCCGCAGCCGCTGTAAACATTGAGTTCTGCAAGAATTGTCGGCGAGTTCGCTTTGTCATGATAATCACTCCTTAATCCAATATTTCTCTCATATACGCCCGGCTAAGCAACCAAGTCTTTAAGTTCGACTATAATACCAAAATCTCCTCCGCATTGCAAAATTCTTAATTACCATTTATCATCAGGGGGATTTACCTTGACGTGGAGGAGCATTATATTGATAATGTAATTGAAATGTATGTCCACATTATTGGTGATCTGCGGATTTTAATTAGCTTGTAGAGATTTTCTATAGTTTTGCGAATATGAGGAGGAGTATTATGTGTAAAAGATTGATGTATTCAGTCTCATTCCTTTTGGTATTAAGTTTCACACTGACAAATACCACCAGTGCCGAACTTGTCGGCTGGTGGAAGCTCGATGAAGGTTCCGGCACTATTGCTTTTGATTCAAGCGGTAATGGAAATGACGGTACCCTCGAAGGCAATCCCCAGTGGGTGGATGGTCAGTTAGGCGGTGCGTGGGAAGGCAGCGGCAGTGGTGATTATATCCGCGTTCCACATAGTGATAGTTTGGATATAAGCGAAGCGGTTACTGTTTCATTGTGGGTGTTCGGAGGAATACCGCCGGATCAAGTCATCTGCAAGGGCAGCGGCGGCGGAGCATGGGTGGCTTCATACAGCTTCCGCATCGATGACAATGCCAGCTATGCACGGCAGATTAATTTTCGCGGTCGCGTTGGAACCAATGACGACGCTATTAACTCAGCCAGTCCTATTCCGCAGGATGAGTGGACTCATATCGCAATAACTTTCGACGCAGGTGCCCCGGAAAATAATCAGAAGATTTACATTAACGGACAATTAGATGCCGAGAGCAGATCAGAAAATGCACTGAGCACCAACACCGATGATTTGCTCATAGGCGCCGATGCATACGGCACAACGAGATGGCATTGGCAGGGGATGCTCGATGACATCCGCATTTACAACCAGGCTCTTCCGGAAGGCCAGATTCAATCTATTATGCTTGGCGGAGGTGCATCATATCCATTGGCTTCTCGCCCAAATCCTGTTGACGGCGGTATGCATTTTGATACATGGGTCAACCTTTCCTGGAACGCGGGAGATTCCGCCGTCTCACACGATGTTTATTTGGGTGACAATTTCGACGATGTGAGCGCCGGTGTAGAAGGCACGTTCATCGGTAATCAAACGGCAAAATTTTTAGTCGCGGGTTTTCCCGGATTCAGCTATCCAGACGGTCTTGTTCCCGGTACGACTTACTACTGGCGAATTGATGAGGTCAATGATGCAGAACCAAACAGTCCGTGGAAAGGTGATGTCTGGAGTTTTAGCATTCCCCCGAAAACAGCATACTTCCCAGACCCGGCTGATGGAGCTGAGTCTGTAGGTATCGATGACAGCCTTAGCTG
>JAVVFI010000350.1:0-5687 GCA_032250555.1 Sedimentisphaerales bacterium | reverse complement strand
GGCCGAATCCGAAGCAAAAGCAAGAATTGAAGCCGAGAGCAGGGCCGAAGCCGAAATTCAGGCAAGAATTGAATCGCAAAAACAAGCGAAAATAAATATCGAGGAGATTACAAAAGCCCACGCCGAACAATTGATACGTATTGAAGAAAGAATAAAATCCTATGCCGAAGCAAAAGACCGGATAGAAGAAAAACTAAAGGCTGAAATCGAAGCAAGATGCAAAGTAGAAGCTAATGCAATAGATCAGGCCGAACAATGTGCAAAAGCACAGACCAAAGCGGCCGCTGAAGTCGAATTGAGAATTCAGGCACAAAATAAAGCCGAAGACTATGCCCATAAGATGGCAAGCCTTGAAGAACAGATGCAGCAGAAGATTAAATCTTATAATGTCCAGATTGCCGAAATCAAAGCCGAAGCTGCCGAGGAAATCGCTAAAGCAAAAGCTGAAGCGGAAGATGCAATAGCAAAACTCAAAGCCCGGCAAAAACAAAAATTCCTATCACACCCACGGGCAAATATAGGAACCGAACAAAAGACAACATCCAAAACCATACACTCCCCTAAAACAACCCTGGTAGAAAAAGTGGATAAACTCATTAAAGACAAGGGGACAATCTTTTAACAAATTACCTGTCGCCAACAGTCAGCTACTACCACCTTTGCCCTGGCTCACCCCTCAACATTATCAGGAACTTTCCTCTTCTACTGGCTTGTTCCATAGTATTATTCAGTATCGCATTATGATAAGGATTTTTCTACCAGTAAAAAATCGAGAGACAGGCGCCCCCCAGTTGCTTAAAAAGCCCTGGTTGAGCCCACCTGTCTCCCTTAGTGAAGGAAAGAGTATTATGCCCGTTCTGTTATGAAGGTTGGATGATCTGTAAATATAATCCCCTCCACATATATAAAATATAACTTATCTATCTCGATAAGCAAAAAAATCGTATAAATATTTTAATTCCCACTATTATTATCGGCCCGACACACTTGTGTACATATCTCGAGTTACTGATTAGTTCCTGAGACATTAATGGACTTTTCTAACGGAGTTTACCCTGTGAGATAACAAAGCTTATTTAACAAAGATGATAACATAAAAAAAATCAGGATCGGCAATTACATGAATAAATTATTTTCACAAAAGATGACCCTGCATGAATTCTGAAGATGATTGGGGCCTGATGAATTGAACTGCTAAATATGCTGAATTAATTACTTTTCTGGTTTTTTGGGCTTGTTGTCCTTCTTTTCCAGATTTTGAGCGATTTGTTTCAACTGCTCACATATCTGCCTATTTTGCCTGATAAGAAGCTCAAGCTGCGAATGTATCGTCTTTGAACCGAAGATACTCTGGGCAAATACCAAAAAAAACATCACTGCCAGTGTCCCCCCTATAGTGATAAAGCTCACCGCCCATAAAATCTTCTCCACAAGCTCGTACAAACCAACATCTACCATACCGCTACCTTCGAATATAAAAAGCTGCAAATATCCATCTCTCCTCAGGTTGCCCTCATTATAATAACCAAAATCCACAATCCGGTCAATTCAAAAGTTGAGCCCAGCCCGCCTACATTTATTAAATACAAAAAAAATCCTTGTCGTTTATATCTCAAATACTATATTATTTAGGGTTTTAGAAAAGTTTGTTAATGAATACTCGGAAATAAACTCTTTGGAGGCTTAAAAAGTGGCTAATACCGACAACATTCGTAACATCGTTATCTTAGGGCATGGCGGCAGCGGCAAAACATCCCTCACTGAGGCTATGCTGCACAAAACCGGGGCAACCAACCGGCTTGGAAACGTTGACGATAAAACAAGTACATGCGACTACTACGATGAGGAAAAAGAACACCAGCATTCTATCCAATCCGCGATAGTCAACATCCAGCATGCCGGCAAGCTGATAAATATCATCGATACTCCCGGATATCCCGACTTTATAGGCCCCTCTATAAAATCAATACCGGCCGTCGAAACAGCCATAATCGTAATCAGCGCAGCGGCCGGAATAGAAACAAATACGCGAAAAATGGCCGAATTAGCCGCAAAAGCCGACATTCCCCGTCTCATCGTAATAAATAAGATGGACGCTGAAAACGTTTCTCTGCCTGAACTTATAAAAAATATTCAGGCCACCTTCGGCTCGCAATGCCGCTGTGCTAATCTGCCCGGTGCTGATAAAGCATCAATTATTGACTGTATAGTAAACGAGTCAGGCGATTCACCGCTAATGGACGTTGCCCAGGCCCACACCGACCTGATCGAAAGCGTCATAGAAGCCGACGATGACCTCATGGAAAGCTATCTCGGAGGAGAAGAAATCCCCGTCGAAAAAATAGCCTCGGTATTCGTAGAAGCCTTAAAAGCCGGAACTCTCACCCCAATAGTCTTCACAGATGCCCGTAAAGGAACCGGCGTACAAGAGCTTCTGGATATCATAGTAAATTATACACCTTCGCCCAGCCAGGCGAAGCCCACCATCCTCAAAGATGGCGAGAATTCTACGGAACTTTTTGCTGACCCCACCGGCCCGCTGGCTGGACTGGTCTTTAGAGTTGGCTTCGATCCTCGCTCGAATATGAAGTATTCTTCAATCCGCATCTTCAGCGGCACAATTAAAGCAGACACTCATCTGCTCCGTAATGACGAGAAAAAGAGCATTCGACCGGGTCATATCTTAAAATCTCAGGGCGGCGAAAATAAAGAAATCGATGCAGGTATTGCCGGTGATATTATTACGCTGGCGAAGGTGGAAGAGCTGAGAACCGGCGACCTTATACACGATGGCAAAGTATCTGGAAAATTCGAAATGCCCCCAGCCCCGGAACCGATGTTTTCCCTGGCACTTGAGCCGGCCACAAGAGGCGACGAACAGAAAATCGGTACTGCTCTTGAAAAATTATGTGAAGAAGATCCTTGTTTTAAGATTTCCAGAGATACCCAGACAAAGGAGCTTGTTGCCAACGGCTTGGGTGAATTACACTTGCGGATAATGCTCGAGAAAATGAAAAACCGCTATAAACTCACAGTAATAACAAAGGAGCCTAAGATTCCTTACCGCGAAACAATTACCGCCAAAGCCGAGGGCCACTACCGCCACAAAAAGCAGAGCGGCGGAGCGGGACAATTCGGAGAAGTCTATCTTCGTGTCGAGCCGGCCGAACGAAATTCCGATCCGTCTTTAGAGTATAGCTGGGATATCTTCGGCGGTTCAATCCCGGGACAGTTTGAGCCCGCCGTTGCCAAGGGCGTTAACGACGTAATGAAGTCTGGTGTCGTTGCGGGATTCCCGCTGCAGGATGTAAAAGTATCAGTTTATGATGGAAAATACCACCCGGTTGATTCCAAGGAAGTAGCGTTCCGCGCCGCGGGCAAGGGAGCATTCATCGACGCTGTTCAAAAGGCAAAAGCAGCCCTCCTCGAGCCGATAGTGGATATGGAGATTACTATTCCCGCTGAGAATATGGGCGATATTGCTGGTGACATGGCATCCAAACGCGGCAGAGTAATTGGACAGGACATGCTGCCGGGAAATTATATTGTCGTTAAAGCTCAAGTGCCATTGTCAGAAGTTACACAATATAACGGCCAGCTCAAAAGCGTTACAGGCGGACGCGGCAGTTACTCGATGTCACTCAGTCATTATGAAATAGTACCGCCCAATGTCCAGCAGCAAATAGTCGCCCAATATGCAAAAAAAGAATCTGAATAGCTGCCCATCCGGCTTCTAACAGAACTCAAATTGTAAGGAAGGATTGAATAATCTTCCTCCAATATTATTTCTGCGCAAATTCCGAAGCCATAAATATTCAATCATCATTTATCGATAATCAATTGAAAAGCCCCTGTCCTACCTTTACAGTAAAACAGGGGCTATTGTATTTTCTTAGTTTCAAAAGATGACCTGATTATCAGCCATCCAAATAATGTTAATTTACAACCAGGGCATCTACCCAGCCGGCGTCATCTCCTTCACTGACGCTCCAGTCCTTGACATATCTCCATTTTAACTCATACGTACCTGAAGGCAGGGCGTATGAAACCTGCTGCCAGTCCGCCACGCCGCTGATTCCATCTTGCAATGAGCCGTCAATGTAAAACTCCAGTGAGTCATATCCTGCCTCGGAAGATACCTTCCAGTAGAAGCTAATCTCCCCACCGCTGACCGTAGTTTGCATCCAGGACTCTTGATTATGCGAAATAACTCCGCTTTGGGCCGCATCCGAATCAATATGAAACGTCACAGCCTGGTTAAACCAGTCCGCATCGCCGCCAGTGCTTAAACTCACATTTGTATCCAGAGCCTCTGAAAGGGAACCACCGGATGGAGGTTGAGTTCCTCCCGACCATTCCACGAAGTCAAGCCAGCCGGTGTCATTTCCTACACTCTCACTCCAGTCCTTGATGTATCGCCAATCCATAGTATGCGCGCCCGATTCAGTAATCGTATATACCATCTGATGCCAGTCTTGCGTTCCACTGATTCTGTCCTGAAGAACACCATCAATGTAAAATTCAAGAAAGTCATAGCCGGCCTCAGATGATACTTTCCAGTAGAAACTGAACGTCCCCTCCCCGATGACTGTTGTCTGTATAAACGAACTCTGTTCGTGTGAAATACCTCCGCTCTCGGCGGCATCATCACCAAAGTATGTCGTGTTGATCTGTGAAAACCATTCTGCATCACCATCCGTTGTGAAACTCAAACTCGTATCCAAAGCCTCGGAAAGCGGTCCTAAGGATGGAGGTGGATTTCCGCCGCTTCCGCCCGACCACTCTACAAGGTCGACCCAGCCGGCGTCATCTCCTTCACTTACGCTATAATCCTTCACGTACCGCCACTCTAGAATATGTGAATCCGAATCGGTAATTTCATAAACCATCTGATGCCAGTCAACCGAGCCACTTATTCTGTCCTGAAGTACGCCGTCAATGTAGAATTCTAAAAAGTCATAATCGCCCTCAGAAGACACCTTCCAGTAAAAACTGAATGTCCCCGCCCCGCTGACCGTCGTTTGCATCAGTGATTCCTGGTTGTCCAGGACATCTCCGCTCTGGGCTGCATCATCATCATAGAAAGCTACCGCAACCTGGCTAAACCAGTCGGCCTCGCCGGCTGTTGTAAAACTCAAACCTGTATCCAATGCCTGTGAAAGGGGACTATCAGGTGGCGGCTGAGTTCCGCCCGACCATTCGACTAAGTCCAGCCAGCCGCTGTCACTGCCGGAACTGACACCCTTATCCTTGACATATCTCCAATCCAATACAGTCACACCTGGATCTGCAACCGAATAAGTCTTCTGTTCCCAGTCAACTGACCCGCTGATTCTATCCTGAAGCACACCGTCAATATAAAATTCAAGATAATCATAGCCGACCTCGGAAGACACCTTCCAGTAAAAGCTCAACGTCCCCGCTCCCTCGACC
The DNA here is from genome assembly GCA_032250555.1 of Sedimentisphaerales bacterium. Classification (GTDB taxonomy): domain Bacteria; phylum Planctomycetota; class Phycisphaerae; order Sedimentisphaerales; family Anaerobacaceae; genus NIOZ-UU13. The sequence goes on along the minus strand of JAVVFI010000350.1, from coordinate 254 downwards.
GTGGTCTGTATCAACGATTCCTGCTCGTCCACTATCTCGCCGCTCTGGGCCGCATCACCATCAAAGAAAGCCATTGCTGTTTGAGAAAACCATCCGGCATCGCCGTCCGTTGTGAAACTCAAACTCGTATCCAAAGCCTCGGAAAGCGGATCAGAAGGAGGTTGACTTCCGCCGGACCACTCCATTAGGTCAATCCATCCGCTGTCGTCTCCACCACTTACGCTATAATCCTTCACGTACCGCCACTCCAGAAT
>JAVVFI010000034.1:0-21065 GCA_032250555.1 Sedimentisphaerales bacterium | reverse complement strand
ATAATAATCGAATCCGATCACCATCAGTTTACCCCTCCGTTCGAAAGTGAGGCGGTTCTTATTATAACAACTAAAAAGAGATGAAACTTCAACACAAATAATATTTCCTCGTAGGCATCTTTAAATTGAAAGGATCAACCATGCGAGAAATATCAATTCTGAAAAGATGTGAATTTGTGTGCTTTAGCTTGGCTGGGGTAGCAATGGGTACAAGAGCAGACGCTTCAAGACGGCCAAACGGCTCCACCCTACAGTTGCTGACTTCTTACAAATCAAGAAAAAACTAAATGTCGGTTTAATTTTCTTAGCAAACAAAAGAAAAATGCGATAAAATACAATGTACCCTTACCGGTATGCGGCAGTCCGGTGATGACGCTGCGGGATGGCGTACTCAAAGTTCTGCAAAGTGGCAGACCGTTTACCGTGGACTGGAGCGGCCAATTGCCCAAAATCAGGAAAAATCAATGAGAGGGAATAATGAGCATGATTCACAAGAACATTCGATTGAAACAAATGACTCTGGTCTTTTGGTTGTCCCTGGCAATAGTATGGCTTGGGCTGCCTGCGTACGCCGGTGAACTACCACCCACAGAAGGAGACTTTGAAGTGCGTAAGCAGTGGTATTTGGAGCAGTTTGACGGGGTCAATCTTGACATGAGGTGGCCAAAGCAATACCTCACCAAGGCTTTGGTCCGATTGTACCTGTCCAACGGGAATGACCCGGAGGCGTTACAGTATATCACGGATGCGCTCACCGGACCCGGTGATTTTTTCAAGTTTCCCCCGCTCACCCACGCCCTGTACATGTTCGGTGACCGTTTCAGCAGTGACCAGATGGCTAAGATAAAGAACACGGTGACATCGAAGCCCTGGTCCAGCGGGTCAAAGAGTGTAGAGGATCATGCCACGGAGAACCAGGCGGCGATGAACGTGGTCAGCATGTATCTGCTGGCTCAATATTTCCCCGATGCGACATGGGATTCGCCGAAGTTCCCAACCAGCCAACAGCGGATGGCCGAGGCGAAATCGCGCCTTCTCAAGCGCGGACGGTATTTTTACGAGCTGAGCCAGGCGGAATTTCTCTCGCCGACCTACTATTTTCTTAACGCATCCCCTTTCCTGCTTCTGGCCGATTATGCCGACGACCCGGAGGTGCGCAACGCCGCAGAGGCGCTCCTGCTTTTTCATTTTTCACAACGCGCCCTAAACAACCTCGACGGCCATCCCATCGCCTCGGTGAACCGCCGTTATATAATCAACAAATACGACGAACCCGATGGGAAGGTGGAACCGGGTGTTATTTGGACATGGCTTCTGTGGGGCCAGTGCAAGGTCTACAGGACGAACGTTCTGAAGAATGACGGGATGTGGGCCGTTCATTATGCGCTGTCGGACTGGCGGGTTCCTGATGTTTTGAACCGGATAGCACAGGGTGCCAATGCGCCCTACGAAATCAAAGGGCTGATCGGTCCGTTCGGCAGGTGGAACATATCCGACTGGATAAGGGAACCACAGAAGGCACTGCGTTACGGATGGCGCGGGCAGGAGTATGCCGTCGGGGGCACCGTGGCCGAGTATTTCCAGCCGGACGGGTACTACACGGACCGCCATGATTTCGACATCTCGTGGAAGTCCTCCCATCCCTACCACCAGCTCGAGGCGATGCACCCGTACTGGGCCAGCGATGAAGGGGAGGACCGATGGAACGAAACCCACTCGCCCTTCCAGCAGTTCGGTATCCACGAAAACACCGCAATTACGCTTTTCAACATACCCGATTCCGACCCCTTCGCGGGCCGCGGCAGCAGTAGATGGACTGTGGACCGCGACAGGCACTACGACAACCTGATCAAGCTTGGGCAGGTGCGATTCCCGGCAACTGTGAACGAGGTGGTACAAAGCGGGGACGCGTACTTTTTCCGAGAAGGGAATGTATACGTGGCGATTCGTGTCCTCAAGCCCGGCCATACCATGGTACAGATTTCCGGACTTACTGCCGAGAAAGGCCGTCCCGATGATGTATGGAACGTGATAAAGAGCCGCGAGGCTAAAACCGGCTTTGTCATTGAGGTGGGGACGACGCAGGAGCACGAGAGCTTCTCCGCCTTCCAAAACGCGATTCTAAATAACCCTCTTTCCGTTGATTGGGACCAATTGGAAGTGAACTACACCAACACCCGCGACGACGACCTACGATTTAAATACGCCACCAATATGTCAGAAGTCGAAGAGATGTGGGACCAAACAGCCATCTGGTTTCGTCCAAAACTGTGGATCAACGGCCAACTGCGCCGCTATGACAACTGGCCGGTGGCTGACAGCCCAGTTGTGTCTTTGCAAAATAGCGTGTTGCGCATCTCACAAGGCGGCGATTCATTCACTGTAGAATGGAGTGGCCAATTGCCCAAAATCAGGAAAAACCAATAATAAGGAGATAAACAAACATGGTTCACAAAAATTTACGAGCATTGTGGATTGGATTTATTATTTTGGTAGCACAGGCTTATTCAGGTGTGGCGATACATGCTGATGATGCTAACCGCATCCAACCGTACAGCGAAAATCCATTTTATTGGCAGTACAAGGGCAAACCAGTGTTGCTGCTGGGCGGCAGCGGGCAAGACAACCTCTTCAATAACCTCACCGGACTCCAACCGGGTGATGCCACGTTGGAGGAACACCTGGATCTGTTGGTGTCTGTAGGCGGCAACTACGTGCGGAACACGATGCACGCGCGGAATCAGGGAAACGTGTTCCCTTTCAAGAAACTTCCCAACGGCAAGTACGATCTGGACCAATGGAACGAGGAATACTGGCGGCGCTTCGAGAACTTTCTGAAGATGACCGCCAGGCGTGACATCATCGTACAGATCGAACTGTGGGACCAGTGGGACTATTGCCGAGGCCTGTGGGACAGAGACCCGTGGAACCCGGACTTGAACGTCAATTACAGCGCCGGGAATACGCGGCTGAAAGGCAGCGGTCATTACAAGGACGTTACCCACCAGGGAGGCGGGAAGCTCGATCTTTTCCTCACGGTGCCCGAGGTCAATAACGATACCGTTGTTCTGGCCTACCAGCAGAAGTTTGTCGACAAGGTGTTGTCGCACACGTTCAAGTACCATCACGTTCTTTACACCATCACCAACGAACTGTTCTTGCAGCATCCTCCGGAGTGGAGTTGGTACTGGGCCCGGTATATCCGGCAAAAGGCGGCCAAGGCGGGCGTGAAGATCGAAGTGACGGAGATGCTTCAGATCGAGGATGTGACCCATGAGCAGCACAAGGCCAGCCTGGACCATCCTGAAATCTTCACTTTTGTGGATGTCTCACAGAATTCCGGTGTGTACGGCCAAGTGAATTGGGAACATTTTCAATACATTAAAAATTATCTAAAGGAACATCCCCGTCCGATCAACAGCGTTAAAATGTATTCAGGGGCGGGCAGAGTAGTTCCCAACTTCTGGCGCACCCTGCTTGGCGGCGGTGCCTCAGTGCGGTTCCATCGTCCCCCCAATGGCCTCGGATTAAATGCCCCGGCCCAGGCTTCCATCGCCGCCGTGCGCAAGGTAGAGTCGATGGTTCCTTTCTGGGAGGTGGGGCCGTCACAACATCTGCTTTCGCAGCGGGATGACGATGAAGCGTACCTGGCTGCAAATCCGGGCCGGCATTACGTCTTGTTTTTCCCAAACGGGGGCTCGGTGGACTTGAACCTGGTCGCGGACAAGGGACAATTCCTGTTGCGCTGGGTCAACATCAGCACGGGGGCGTGGGGCGAAGAGGCTCAGATCAGCGGAGGGAAGCAAGTCACTGTGACTGCTCCCTCCACCGGTCCTTGGGCGGCAGTGATCGCGCCCGCGAAATGATCCACTTTCAATCGGAAATACAACACAATGAGAACGTATCAACAATTCGAGAAAGGAATATCTATGATGTTTGACAGAAACAACCGTATTCGACGTATCCACCTGATGGTCGCAGTGGCGCTGGCACTTGTTTCCTTCGGCGTGACCGCGCACGCCGAGGATATGACGGTGGCAAGAGTGATGGCGGCTGGCGGTTCGAATACACTTCGTTCGAACACACTTCGTGTGTCCTCGAGTAATCCTCGCTATTTCACTGACAACTCCGGCAAGGCTATTTATCTGACAGGATCGCATACCTGGGGCAACTTCCAGAAGTGGTTTGAAGGGCATTCTGGGGGAGGAGGAACGGCGGGGTCGCCGGCGAATTTCACCGCCTATCTGGATGTGCTGCAGAGTTACCAGCACAATTTCATCCGGTTGTGGGTAGCCGATACCGCATGGAGTCCGATCAGGCAAGCCGCGATTGAACCCCAACCCTATGTCCGTACCGGTCCCGGTACCGCTGCTGACGGTGGTTTGAAGTTCAACCTCAATCAGTTCAACCAGGCTTATTTCGATACGCTGCGATCGCAGGTGATTGCAGCCCGGGATCGGGGAATCTATGTTTCGCTCATGCTATTCGATGGATGGGGCATCAGCGAGTATTCAGCGGTGCCCGATAACGCCACATGGAATTATCACCCGTTCAGGACGACGAACAACATTAACGGGATCAATGGCGACACAAACGGCGACGGCATCGGCTTGGAGTACCACACCCTGAATATCGCCGCGATCAAAACGATTCAGGAGGCCTATGTTCGGAAAGTCGTTGATACGGTCAACGACCTCGATAACGTACTTTACGAGATCTGCAATGAGAGCGGCAACTACTCGACAGCGTGGCAGTATTACTTTATTGATTTCATCAAGTCCTACGAGGCCGGGAAGCCCAAGCAACACCCCGTCGGCATGACTTTCCAGTATTCTGATCGAGGGGGCGGGCCAAACTCCAATCTCTTTAGCAGCAACGCAGATTGGGCCTCACCCGGCCTGGGGACTTATTTTGCAGATCCCCCTGCGGCTGACGGCAGCAAGGTGGTCATCGCGGACACGGACCACATCAGCTCGCAGAGTTGGGACACGACCTGGATATGGAGAAGTTTCACGAGGGGGCTAAACCCAATCGTGATGGATTGGTGGAATGGCACCCGGTGGGATCCGATTCGTCGTGCAATGAGAGACTCGCGTGCCTACGCGGACAAGATGAATTTGGCGGCCATGACCCCACAAGGGAGTCTGGTCAGTACCGGATATGCTCTGGTAAATCCGGGAAATGAGTATCTTGTCTATAACAGCGGCAGCGGGACAATCACGCTTTATAACTTCCCCTCCGGTACTTACAGCGTTGAATGGTATAATACTGCAACCAACGCTGCACAGACAGGAAGCAACATTACCGGTAACGGCAGCAACAAAACGATTACCCCGCCGTTTAGCGGGGCGGTATTGTATCTGAAAAAAAAGGAGTTGTGAAGGTGACGGCCTGGTGGTAAGCTGCAATGGGCACTACCTCCAAAAGACTGGCGGCACACCGTTCTTTTGTCATAGGAGAAATGGATATGGCTGACCATAACATGACAACAATTTCAGCCTCACCTAACTACATTACAAAAAAAGAGACCAATTATGATAGATAAAGACAGCCGATATTTTCGGATAGGATTGTTTATTTTGTTGTCACTGACAATGGTGTGCGCCGGGTTGACAGCGCAGTCTGAAGTTGAGAACCGCATCAAGCCTTATGATCAAAATCCTATCTATTGGCAATACAAGGAAAAGCCAGTCGTACTCATTGGCGGCTCCTTTCAAGATAATCCTTTCCAATGGGCAGGAATCAATCAGACTGCATTGCAAAACCATCTTGACATTCTCAAAAATTGTGGCGGGAATTATATCCGAAATACAATCAGTGCGAGAAGAAGCGGAGGAGCCTCTACTTACCCATTATCCATAGAAGGTATGGCATGGGCGTTTCACAAACAAATGGACGGACGGTTTGATTTAGAAACAGGCAATGATGAGTATTTGTCCCGGCTCATCACATTTTTGTCTGAATGTCAAACCCGAAATATTATTGTGCAATTGGAGTTTATGGATGCGCAGGACACCGCATGGGAGGAAAATCCATGGCACCCCCAAAATAATATAAACTTGGATGGATACAATCCCGGCTGGGTAAAAAAGAGCCTTTATCATTTGGACGGAGTGCATGATCCCAAACTGGGTGAAATACAGCGAAAATGGATACAACGGGTTTTGGATATCACCTTGCGGTATGACAATATACTTTATCAAATTTCCAATGAAAATGGCGCGGATTATGAATGGTCTGATTATTGGGCGCACTTTATTCGGGACATTGCCGATCAAAACGGTAAATTGATTTCTATCACGGATAGCCGGCGGTATCATAATCCCAGTTATTATGAGAAAACATTTCAAAATTGGGAACATAAAGAAAACCGCCATCCGGTTACAGCAATGAGGAACGATGCTCCTCTATACAATTTTTTGGATATTTCCCAGAACGGCGGAAATGTGGGAGACACTCATTATGAAAATTTGATTTGGTATCGAAACCAAGTTCTTGCTCATCATCCACGTCCAATCAACCACACCAAATTGTATTCATTTATTTGGCCGACAGGTATGTTTTGGGGATGGGACAAAAACTACAACTACTCTCCCGGTGAGCGGGAAGACCGGGCGGGATGGAGAATGTGGCGAACCATTTTTGGCGGTGCGGCTGGTGTTCGTTTTCACCGGAACGAAAGCGAAGATTCTGCCAGCGGTTACACAAATGGAGATTTTGATTGGGGAATAGGTCTAAATCCATTAGCCCAGACGCACATAAAGAGCATGAGGATGTTTCTGGATGAAGTAAATATCTTTACGATGGAACCAAGAAATGACCTTATCATAGACGAACGTCAAATGGATGAATCTTTTGTTCTTGCGGAAATGGGCAAACAATACGCTATTTACTTTACATATGATCAAAGTTCTCTTTCCGGTTCAAAAGATTGCGATAACCAAGTCGTGATGACTTTACCGAAAGGAACCTATTCGCAAAAATGGCTGGATATATTGGATAATTCCTGGATGCAGAAGCCTAACATCACTAGTTCAGGAACTCTCACTATCAATACGGCAAACAAGAAGCATATGCTGGTATTGCTGACTTTAAATATACAAAATAATTAACCGGATAAAACACTGAAACGATTTCACAATTAAACAAGAATCAATTGTCGATTAAAATTGATTTTGTATAAAATGAAAGGAAAAAGAAACAAAGTTCAGCAAGGCGGCGATTCATTCACCGTAAACTGGAGTGGTGATTTACCCCAAATTAAGAAGAACCGATGAAAGGAGATAATAGCCATGATTCATAAGAACAATCGAGCGAAACGAATTGTCTTGGTTTTTATGTTGACCATGGCAATGGCATGGAATAGTCTGCCTGCGCACGCCGAGGAACTGCCCACCGAGCCTCTCTTGGGCGGTGGCCAGCCTGATAATTCAGTTGGGCGCAACCGTCCGTTTGGCGAGAGTATCGGTCTCGGGGTCAAATTCAGTCAAGGACAACCGCAAAAGGACTTGGCACTATTGAAAGACCTCGGTGTCCGCTGGGTACGCGACGGCCATAGTTGGTCCAGGACAGAACCGGTTCCAGACCACTACGAATTCCAGGCTGTGTTCAAAGAGCGCCTGGCCTTTTACCGCCAGAACAACATTGGCATTGTGTTCCCCCTCATGTACGACAACCGGGCCGCCTATCCACCCACGGCGGACGATCCGCACCGCAACATCGACCCGGAGGCGTTCGGTCGCTACGCCGTGGCCGCCGCGCGCCTGCTGCGGGAGTCCGGGGTCCGGTTCGTGCTGGAGGTCTGGAACGAACCGCACAACTTCGTCCTCGGCAAGCAACTGGATGGTCCCTGGCACGGAGCGCCCCCCAGCCCATGGCTCGATCACTACGTCAAGATGGTGCACGAGGCGGTGAAGCAGGTGAAGGCCTTCGATCCCACTATCAAGATATTGAGCGACGAGGATTTAACCATCATTCATTACCGTTTCCTTGAGGCCGGCCTTCCCCGTGATCTCGACGGATTTGCGTTCCATCCTTATATGAGAGGGAAGAATTCCACTCCTGAAATCGCCCAAGAGGGCCATGGAGCTGCTTATGAATCGCCTTTTACACTGACGGATAGAGATCGTTCGTTCCGCTCGATGGTGCGGCGCCTGCGCGAGCAGGGCGAAGCCAAAATGGGAAAAACGGCGGAACTGTGGATCACGGAATTCGGTGTTCCGGTCAACGAGGAAATTAGCGAAAACGTCACTTTCTCACTAGGAAAGGCCACCGAAGAGGAACTTTCGGGCATACTCGTGCGTGCTTTTGTGGGAGCTGAGGCGGCGGGTGTTAAAGCGCTGTTGTGGTTTAGTTCATGGGATGGACCGGATGGACCTATGGGATTGCTTGCCAAAGACGGGCGAAAACGTAAATCGTATTATGCCTTCAAGACGATGCGCGAACAGCTTGGGCAATACATCCTGGTGCGACAGGTGGCTGGCTCCACAAACCTGACCACCGGCGTGCAGGCTTATTTGTTTTGGAAAGGGGACGATTGGAAGCTTGTGACTTGGACGATTGACGGTCCCACTCGCAAGCTGGCTCTGAGCGGCGCGCTGCGTGAGGTGCAGGCGACCGACGTGTTGGGCACGGAGGTGTGGTCCAAGGAACAGCCCGGTGGAGTGCGGCATCTTCAGCTCACAAAGTCGCCCCTCTACCTTTCCGGAGTGCGCGGCGGTGAACCCGTCGAGGAGTGTTTTAGTGGTTTGGAATGAAGCGGCAACGAGGCATTTACCGGTGATCTTGTGGTGTTTATGGGTCCCAATCAGACAGTAACGAATGATTTTCGCGAGGAGTTGGTCAATTATGTCGAGATGGGAGGAAAAGTGCTCATCCTGGACTCTCCGGCAAATACAGGCTCAACCGCAAACAGCCTGCTGTATCCGTTTGGGCTGACTGTAACTCCAAATATGCAGATGAGGGGCCGGTTGAAAGCGCCGGAGAATTGGCCTGTAATACAAATCGACTCGACCTGCGAAATTAAGGGAGGACATGCAATTGCGTCAGTAACAAACGTACCAGTTATCGCGAGGGCCCGTCACGGTAAGGGGACAGTTACCGTCGTCGGATTCGGTACGCGATTTGCCGATGCCTATATGGGCGTAACCGGAGACGTAGTACCGGATGACGAACTGAGGAAAGTGTTCGACGTGCAGTTCGCAATATTCAGAGATATCATTTCCGACCCTCAATAAATTTATCACGAGAAAATATTTAAATTGGATTCGGAGAAAATATCACTACTTTATGATTTATCTAACAAAGAAAGTATGGTATCATTCACTATAGCTCTGGGGTAATGAGTTGTTATATAAGCTGTTGTAAATCAACAAGAACGAATTTATTGAGGAGGACAGGACTATGCGAAACCTGAGCCTGCTGATGATGACTTTTGGAAGCATTTTCTTTTTTGCTGCACCATCCCATGCTGATGGTTACTCACCTCGCGTTGGTCAGGTACACCCCGATTTCACCCTGCCCGGTATTGTGGACCGTGAGCCTGTGTCGCTGTCACAGTTTCGCGGCCGGAAAGTCCTGCTGGTCCACTTTGCCTCCTGGTGACGGGGTTGCCGTCAGGCCGTGCCGGCCTGGAATAATAAAACCCGAGAGTGGGTCAAAGAAGGAAAACTCGTTGTGCTGGGAATCGCACAGGAGCAGCATCCCAACCGCAATCGGCTATTTACACAGTGGCATAAGATAGACTGGCCAGTTCTGCACGACCCTATTAATGTAATGCAGGTAAGAGGGGTGCCTATCGAGGTGGCCATCGACGAGAATGGTATTGTCCGCAGCCTTCGACCTAAGATGGATACTTTCGAAGAGGAATTTCTCAATAAGACTTTTACAGGCAAAGGGCCAGAACATCCGAAGATTAAAGCAACCAGGCCCGATCCGGTGGCCCTGCGCAAGCTTGCGGAGAAAAGCCGCTCATCTGAAGCATGGAGAGAGCTGGGCGATGCGATGGTGCTCTGGGAAAAACAATCTAAAATCAACGACGCCATTAACGCTTACAAGCAGGCGATTCAGATCAATCCGAACGATGGTGATGCTCATTTTCGCCTTGGAGTCTGCTACCGCCTTCGGTATGATTCCAGTCAGCGGGCCTCAAGCGACTTTCAAACGGCCGTGAACCATTGGACCCGGTCCCGGGTGCTCCAGCCAAACCAGTATATCTGGCGGCGGCGCATTGAGCAGTACGGCCCGCGACTCACCAAACCGTACCCATTTTATGATTGGGTGGAAACGGCTGCTCGTGATATCAAAGCACGCGGCGAAAAACCTGTTGAACTGATGGTTTTACCCACAGGCTCCGAAATAGCCGACAAGGGGAGCAGCTTTGAAACCGAAGAACAAAATGTTAAGCCGCCCGATCCTCAAGGTCAAATCTATCGTGACGAGAAGGGCCTGATTCTGAGCGAAGTAACGGTAGTCCCCCCACAGGTGAAACCTGAAGAGGCCGTCCGTGTCCACGTAACACTTCACCCAAACGCCAGTCTAAAGGCCCATTGGAACAACGAGGCCGAACCTTTAAAGCTCTGGATCGATGCACCCGACGGTTGGAAAGTGGAACCCCAGTTGTTGACAGCTCCGCAAGGCGAACGGCCTGAGACTTCAGAACCGCGCCAACTTGAGTTTGAGGTACGTCCGGCGGCAGGAGCAAAGGGTACTTCCAAATTAAATGCTTATGCTTTGTATTATGTTTGCGAAGATACGGGTGGAGCGTGCTACTTTTTGCGAAAGGATATCCCTGTCAAAATTACGGTAGAAAAGTAATTACCTTGATAGCAATATTCTTAGCTACGGCAAATAATATCAATAGAATCGGAAAGCGTAACGGCGGATTTCCTCAGTAGTCCTTAAAGCTTTTCATCCACTCCGGCCAGTCACTCGGCTGACACCCCCCTGCCGTTATCCAGGGACCACTGGTGTCGTACTTTCGATGCCACTTAAACGTCCACAACTCCTTAAGCCCTATTTTCCGGGTAGAAAAATCCAGAAAAAGTCCGTTCACAAAACCATCGTGCCGGTTTAGGCAGTAACGTAACATACGTCCCCCGCCCCCTTCAGACCACCCCTGCCCGTCAAATGCGGGAGGAGCATCCACTGAATCCACCACACCATTATAGCGCTGCGCCCCCACAAATAAGGGCACGTAGGCAGCCCCCGCCACAGCCGGCCCGCGCCAGTACCAGGATGCATCCCCGCGAGGTTCCCTGCCCGGCTGGATATCAACACAATAGCCATTGAGCCCGTAACTGCCCTTCATTGGCTTTTTCCAGTGAGTCTCCCCGGGCATATAGCCCCAGGCCATAGTCACACCGACATTCGTTCCTTCAGCGCCTGAATTGTTTCCATACTCATCAATCCATGGTTTCGTAGCATTCGGACAACATGTAAATTCGTCATCCCATTTATAGTAGTCCCCCATTGCGCTGACCCACCGATTGGCCTGAGGCTGGGCCGTATGCCCTTCCATGAATCGGCCATCGTAGTCTTCGGCATACATCGCAAAGTACAAGCCCCATTGCTTGAGCTTGTTCAGACACGCAACGGTTTTGGCTTGATTCTTTACCCGCTGTAAAGCCGGCATCAATATCGCCATCAGTATTGCAATGATAGCAATCACCACCAGAAGCTCTATTAGTGTGAAGCCTTTTTCTTTCCTCATGGCATTCATTCAACTCCTTTACAGTGATATAATGAGTTTTGTCGATATGTATTTCTGTTTCAATTATAACAGATTCGCCAATAGAAATTCAAGATACTAGGGGATATTTAAGTCGAGAATTTCTGTGTTTTTTTACTGATCGGTTAGTATAAATCAAATATCAGAATGCGGGAATCCGGCCCATCGTCGGGAAGAAAATACAAATTCCCATCGAAAGCCATACCTTCACGAGTTAGAGTGCTCTTCCATCTATCTTTGGGTAAATTGAAACGTTTTATTAGAGTCCAGTTTTCAGGATCGATAATATCTACTGCGGAAACGCCGTTCTTAAGTCCGCTGCAAAGAAGTTTGCCTGCAAAATACTTGATGTCCTGATAGGCCATTGAGGTTGGGGAATCGATCTTTTTTAACTGACGTCCGTCAATGTCCCACGTATAGAAATGAAGGGCGTCCCAATTTACTCCATAAAGAAGATTTTTTCCATCAGAAGCAACAGCACCAATATGATCGTCAATCCCAAACGATGTACGTATTTCCAAAGTATCAGGATCGAGGCCATAGACCATTGTTCTGCTTTGTCTTTTATACTCAGCGTTCGGAATCCAAAGTAAACGCCTATCATACTGCAGTCCCCCCGGATGAATCAAAGCACCGTCAGTCAGTTCTTTTTTTGAAATCAGGTCTCCGTTTTGCCTGTCAATCTTAAACAGCCAGGCGCGATCTTGCTCAGTATCCACTGAAGTAACAAAATAAAATCGATCTGTGATATCCAGTCCCTGTACATGATAAGTGGAAAACTCCAGCGGAACCTGTCGTATGAGTTCTACATTGTCAAAGTTAAACAATAGGTCCAGGGCATTGGCTTGAGAAATTTGATTGTTCTTATGACAATTTAACATAAGCGGTAAAGTTAACAACAAAATAACAAAAAGAACTCGATTGATAATTATGACGTTATGTCGAATCATCCTTAGCCTCAATCTAAATCTGCCTGTATTCATTCACAGTTATGCCAATACAATATCAAGTCTGTCCCGGAAGGTCAATTTTCCGATTGCTTTTTATAGATTCCGGGGGCATTAATTCTTATAAGACTATTGCGGACGGAGCTAAACTAAAGTATTTTGGTACAGAGTCGTTATTTGAATATTATTTAGGAAGATTAGATAATTCAAAGGAGTTGTGTGTTATGAGTTTGTCCTATTATTTCGAACATAAACAGGGTACCGGTATTTTAGCCACGGCTGATTCAGACGGGATGGTTGATCTTGCCGTTTACGCCAAACCGCATGTTATCGATGAGAAAACCATCGCATTTGTTATGAAGGAGCGTCTGAGCCACATAAATCTTAAAACCAATCCACACGCCGCTTATATGTTCATTGAGAAAGGCGAAGGATATACAGGTAAGAGGCTGTATCTGACCAAACTCCGTGAGGAAACAAACACGTCTGTAGTGGAGATGTTCAGACAAAAACAGCCGGAGATATGCGCCGCCGATGATGATTCCAATAAATACCTCGTGCATTTTCAGGTAGATGAAATCTGGCCGCTTGTTGGTGACAAAAGATAGCAAACAAACCCGACATGAACTTATTGATAGCAGCGTCATTCAATCAATTTTCGATATAGTGATTCGTTAGTGACGGCGATCTATCATTCCACAAAATCTCAACCTGAGTTTGCGCTCCAAATCACCACATCGATAAACAATCGTTTCCCAACCTCTGTCATGCTCTCTGTTGAGCCGGCGAAACCCCAGAACAGATATCGATTATGCTCCTGAGCCAAAGGATAGTAACCGGGACTATCCGCTTCCCCGCCGAGTGCGGTTACCGTTTCAGGCACAGGGTAAAGATACAGTGTCACATAGTTGCTTTCCGTGTAGAGTTGAAGTACTAAGTCTTCCGGAACATCGATCACATACGGCGTGATGAAAAGTGAATGATTTGAATCTATCACTTCGATGCTGTTGCCGCTGCCGTGCATGCCATTAGGCCAGCCGATTGAGAGCCCAAGCTGCCCGAAGAATGCATATCCGCCCTCGCCCAATCCCACTATAGGCTTGCCTGAACTTTCGATTGCAGTTACAGATTCGATATCGCCCCACTGACTTAAATTACCTGAGTCATTTCCCACGATTATTATATCGTAAGAATCCAGTGCTGTGGCCGAGATTTCATCCACGCTCACTAAAGTAATTGAGCAGCCATAGGCAACAAGCAAAGACTTAAAGCTTTGGGCCGCTCCTACATCTGAACTATGGATATATGCAACATTTGGCAGTGACATCGTTTGCGGCTTCGTGGACATACCAGCCTTTTTGGTGCCACCGTACGCTCCCATATTGATCCGTTCACCGTGCGGCCATATCTCAGAAGTCCATTCCGAATTCGGATCGCCTGCATCTATGCAGGGGCTGGTGATATCATCTTTTACCCAGCTTGTGCTGTTCAAGTCCCAGCGGCCGGCCTCGGATTTCAGATGAAAATCACCGGCAGCCGGAGCAGCAAAGAGAGGCTCAGCAGATATATTCCCCGGGCCCCATGTTAGAGTCGAATAGCTCCCTGATATCGACACACCATTTTGCCCGCCTTCAATGTCACTGTAATTGATTGTTATATGGGAGCCTCGGTCTTCTGCGTCCGTATTCGAACTGTCGTTCAGAGTGACAGGCTGCGGACAATCCCAGATAATACAGTTTATCACGGTTGCCGTCCCTCCGCCGGGGGTCAAGTAGTACGGTGGACCGGCTCTGCCCAGGTCGAATAGCCTGAGACCTCTTCCGCAATCGAAAATCGTATTGTTCACCAGCAGGGCCTCGCATGAATTTTCTATAGCGACACCGGCGTTTCTACAATCATAGATTACGTTATTCATTAAAACAGGATAACATTTATCCCTCAGCACAATGCCGTGGTCGTCGCATCCTCCTATGATATTACCTACAATGACCGCCGAACATTTGGTAGGGTTAATCATGTCATCGTGTTGAGGATTCAGAAACAGGTTGTTTTTGATAAGAGGGGCTGGAAGGCTCTCACCATATAAATCTACGTCGTCATTATCTCCGCGCTTACCGGTAAAGTAGCAGCCTTCAACGAGAACATAGGAATATCTCGTATGTACGCCCTGTCCTATTGAAAGGAACTGACACCCTCTGATGTTCGCTGTCGCATCCCCGGGATAGTCCTGGTCATCCGATATGACAGCTATCGCATCTCCATCGGCATTTGCGCCATCGTCGGGGAGTTTCTGAAAAGTACACTTTTCGAAATCAACATGACTTGCTAAAACAACCACCGCCTCATGATACGTCCTCGGGCCGGGCTCGTAGTAGTCCTGGTGCGCCCCCTCACTGTCAGCATACTCGATAATGCAATGCACAAGACGACTGTCTGCCGCCTTGATAAACATAATATTTTTCCAGCTTGTGCCTCGTTCAAAACGTGTAAAGCGAATCGGCTCGGATTCAGTCCCCTCGGCCAGAAGTTGTCCATAAACGATAAGCTCGGCCGCATTCTTCATCGAAACCACAGTCCCAGGCTCAATACTCAATACAATACCTGCCGGGACAACAACAGCATCCTCAATAATATGAATTCCGGACCACGTGGTATCATGGGTCAGCTCTTCGCCTTTTCCCACATTAGTCGTGAAAACCGCCATTAACAGCAGTATAGATATTGTCAAAGATATAGTTCGGCTTATTTTCACAAACATAGCCGCATCCTCCTAATATGCTCCTGTATTAATCCTAATATATCAAATCTTTGTCACTGAAGCAAGAAAATACCGGATGTCCCAAGTGAAGAAAACTGGAGCAAATATATCATACTATCGAATTATCTTATGGAAGTCTGAGTCTGGGCCAGGGCCTGCTGAAGCTCTTCGGGAGTGAGTAATTCAATCTGCCCACCCAGCCGTAATACACTGCATCGGCCGTCATGAACCGGCTTAGATTCGTATAGAATAACATTCGCAGGTGACATACCATTACTTTGGCCTGGAACATAAACATATTCCCCGGCATCGGGAGAGGGACATTTGAATAGCTGAATACTTCCGCTCCACTGAATTAAATCCTGAAGTGAGGATGGAAAACCTTCATTGCTGAGAGCATATATCTGTATGTTCTGAGCAATTGTTCGCAGGTTTGTCTGGCACTTGACCGTTTCAGCGGTGTATTTTGTATCTATCATTGTCTGAGTATATTGCTCACCGGCCTGTCCGAAGCTTTTGATAATCCACCAAATCCCTAAGCCTATCAGCCCTAAAAAAATCAGGGCAAAGAGGGTGTTAATAATCGTACCACCTTTGATACGTGCCCTATGACTTTGTAAGGGCTTTATGAAATGAGCATCTTCGCTAAACGTATTTCCCGAACGTATCATAGCTGATCCTTTCCCTTTATTTTATTCATTCTCTATCTACGGCTCTAACTTATCATTAATTTAGCCATAGAAAGGTAATCCAAGTAAGGCGAACAACAAAGCAACCAGCGGCATAATTACTCTCTCAAATCCTCCGAGAACCAGAAAACCTAAAAGGATAAACATTCCATATCTGGAAAAGTTTCGATACATATCGATAGCTTCGCGAGATTTCAACCTGGCATAAACCATTCTTGAGCCATCAAGGGGTGGTATTGGTATCAGGTTGAACACAGCCAGAATAATATTGTAAAATATAGCCAGCCAAACGAAACTTCCCAGAAGCGGCACCGATGATAAACGAAACAAATGGAAAGCTACGGCCAGAATAAAAGCCAGCGATATATTCGAAAGAGGCCCGGCGGCAGCCACCATAAATATTTGCTTTTGACTAAGAATTGAAAAGTTGACCGGTACGGGCTTTGCCCAGCCAAAACGCACCAGAAGCGGAAGGATAATAGTACCGAACAAACTGATGTGAGCCAGGGGATTCAACGTCAGTCGTCCCATCCTTGCCGCCGTATCATCACCGAATCTATAGGCCATCCAGCCATGGGCGTATTCATGAATCGTAAGAGAAAAAAGAAAAATCGGAAGAGTAAATGCATATGCTAAAATTCGGTCGCCTGACATTAAATTTGGTACCCCCTAAAAAGGAAAATATTTTGCCTGTAAACAATAATTTTTACGCTGTTAAATCAACTACGGTTCACGGAATTATATATAATCCGTATAAATATTACCAGCAGTTTAAGGAAGCCGATGCAATTCGGCTGTGGAATGGTTGTTAAGCCGTCGCAAGCAAGATGTTCTGTTGTTTGCTTATCGGCGATAATGTAATGTTAGCAATTCATCACAAATCACTTAACCGGGTAAGGCGGCAGTGGCGGTATCTCTTTCTCCTGTGTTTCCAATTCTTCGAGAATAACTTCGATTGCTTTATTTAATTGCTCATCAATCCCGGAATATTCTTTAGCAGGATCGTTATCGACGTAAATATCCGGCTCGACACCGTATCCTTCGATTATCCACTTTTGCCCTTGAACATCATAACGGGAGAATTCCGGCTTATTGAGAAAACCGCCATCCAATAACGGCAAAGAGCCGCGAATTCCTACGACACCGCCCCATGTTCGTTTACCGACGACTTTGCCCAGTTTATGCCACTTAAAACGATAGGTAAACAAATCACCGTCCGAGGCAGAGAACTCGTCCGCCAAACACACCATAGGTCCATAAATCATGGCCGATGGGTCCGATTCAGGAGCAGTATTCCTGGCGAAATCAACCATGGTAATTTCCCGACGGAGCCGCTCTATCAACATAGGCGAAACGTTCCCCCCGCCATTACCACGAACATCAATTATCAGTCCCTTTTTGCGAATCTGAGGATAGAAATACTTAACAAACTCATTCAAACCGCGGCGCCCCATATCAGGCACATGAATGTATCCGACCTTTCCATCGGTAGCTTCACTTACTTTTTCAATATTATCCTGCACCCATTCATAATAATATAAATTCTCTTCGCTTTCGTTCGGTATTACTATTACATCACGAGCACCCTTAACAGACGGCTTTGAATTAAGCTTCAAAATCACCTGCTTGCCGGCTTTATTGATAAGCAGCTCATAAATATTGTTCACCTCAGCAGTCGATTTTCCATTTACAGCAAGAATATAATCACCCTGATTTGCGTCAACTCCGATCTCAGTCAGCGGTGAACGCAAAGTCCTGTCCCAGTTTTGACCACGCAATATTTTTTCAATCCTGTAATATCCTGATTTTGCATCACGCTGAATTTCCGCCCCGAGCAGACCGGTTGCTATTCTTTTCGGTTTCGGGTATTCTCCACCGCCCACATATGTATGCCCGACATTTAATTCGCCTATCATCTCACCAATGATATACGTTAAATCCATCCGGTGATTTACATAAGCAACCAGAGGCTCGTAACGCTCACGCATTGCTTTCCAGTCAACACCATGCATATTCGGAACATAGAAGAACTCCCGCATCTGCCGCCAGCATTCATTAAAGATTTGCGTCCATTGCTTTTTCTTATCAAGGTTGACTTCCATACCGGACAGGTCTAACGTTTCTTTCATATCGATCTTTGACTTGGGCAGGTTGATAATGGCATATTTCCCGCCCGAAGAAACCAGCATCTTCTTTTTATCAGCCGATATTTCATATCCCCCAATCCGCCCAAGCTCAGTTTCCTTCTGCTCTTTAAGATTATACATCAGCAGCAGAGTTCCATTGTCCTTGCTTCCTCTTCGATTGTAATACAGAAAATCGCCGACCGAACTCAAATTGTAGTAATTAGACACTGCAGTAGGCAGTGAGGCAATACGCTCTTTGATGCCGTCTATGTCCACTTTGATTCTCTGTTTTTCTTTCTTCTGCGGCTTGTCCGGCTTTTTGTCTGCATTTTCATTCGGATCAGACTTTAGAACATCCGGCTTTTTAGCTTTTTCTTCTTTTTTGACCTCGACCTCGTCACTTTTAGGTTTGAATGGTGAATCGGTGCTCTTTGTCAATGTGAGAAAGTAGATTCGAGACATTTCACGGTAGGCATGGTTCCATTCGGTTCTGCTGTAAATCGGATTGAAATCCCGTTCGGAAGTAAAGAATACGAATTTACCATCTGAGCTGAATACAGGATTGCTCGATGAATACCAGCCGTCAGTCAGCTCATAGGATTTTTTGTCCTTGAGGGAATAAAGATAAATCCTGTTCATCATCTCGGTTTCCGATTTGGTGTAAACAATCCATCTGCTGTCCGGTGACCAGGAATAATCCCTGAATTCCCAACTATCTGATTTATCAACCTCGACAATCCTGCCGCTCTTAACACTCACAAATCTCAGACGTAATCGTTTATCCCCCCATAGAATCTTCTTACTATCCGGCGACCATTCGATTCTATATTTGTAGGTTTCGGCGTTTCTCGTAATTTGCTTTGCCTTTGAGCTGCCGTCTTGAGGCATTATATATATTTCATCCTCACCCGTAGCATCGGATATGTACGCAATCCACCTGCCGTCGGGTGACCATTTAGAATTACGTTCGTGAATGCCCGGGGTATCCGTCAGGTTTCGGACAGCACCGTGTTTGGCCGGAACGGTAAATACATCACCTCTGGCGCCAAACAAGGCACGCTTTCCATCAGGAGCAACTTCATAATTGGAAACATTGTCACTAACACTTACAATCCCTCCTCTACCGCCTGATAAATCTTCCTGAATATGAATAACAACTTTCTCGAACTCCTCAGTCTCAATGTCAAAGCGATAGATAAACCCGGCATTTTCAAACACAATTGCTTTTTTACCTAACGACGGAAATTTGATATCAAAATCGGTGAAATCGGTCAGTTTTTTCGTCTGCTTCGAATTGAGGTCATAAACAAAAAGGTTCATACGTTTATTTTCATCACGGTCGGAGAGAAAAAAGATTTTATCTCCGCTCCACATAGGGATAATATCCTGTGCAGGATTGTTGGTAATATTCTCGTTTTTTTTTGTTTCGAAATCATAAATCCAGATATCATCCGCCATGCCGCCCCGATATCGTTTCCACGTTCGGAATTCGCGAAAGATGCGGTTATATGCTAACTTCGTGTCATCCGGCGAGAAAGAGCAAAAACCTCCGCGAGGAAGCGGCAGTTCATCAGGAAGGCCGCCTGACATAGAAACAGAATATAGCTGGCCGTTAAAACTGTTAAATGAACTCATTCGTGAACGGAAAACGATATTCTTACCATCGTTTTTCCAGGCCATCACGATATTATTTGGGCCCATTCTATCGGACACGTCATCCCGTTCAAGCGTTGCCGTGAAGGTCAAACGTTTAGGTACACCCCCGCCCGCCGGCATTAGATAAACTTCCGTATTACCATCATATTGAGCGGTAAAAGCAATTTGCTCGCCATTGGGAGAAAAACGGGAAAACATTTCAAAGCCGTCGTGATTTGTCAGCTTGCGTGCCACACCTCCAACTGATGAAACACTATACAGGTCGCCTGAGTAAGTGAAGACAATCTGATTATCATGAATAGCCGGAAAACGCAATAACCTCGCTTCATCACCGGCATATGCAGAATTTATAATTAAGGCGGTAATAAACGTTATAGCGATAAACGTCAAATTCCTCTTAGTCATTTTCAACCCTCTCTTTCAAGCGATAGCTTCGGATGCGTATTACTGGCGATATTATCACAGGAATACGAATTGGAACTCCTTATTGCTATTACCATTATACCCTGAAATGCCTTCAAATAAAAGAGAAAATAACCGCAATACAATACTAAGTATTTCCATTCATACAAAATAAGTCTTGGAGCTGGTAGGCTGTTACCAGAGCTATTGAAACTCAGGAGATGTTATGTTATTATGGGACTTGCAGCACATGAAAATTCTTCTATTTAAGGGTATATAAGAAATCCCAAATGAAATAATTTTTAGGCGTGGTATCATGCAAAGAGGAAAAGGTTTTACATTAATTGAACTTCTGGTTGTAATTGCCATAATCGCCTTGCTGATGGCGATACTTATGCCGGCCCTGAGCAGAGCGAGAGACCAGGCCCGGGGAATTGTATGCAAGTCGAACCTCAACCAGTGGGGCAAAATATTCTACCTCTATGCTCATGACAACGAAAGCAGGTTCATGGTATGGAAAGAATCATCTACTCCGGGCGGCGGTACATGGATCATCCCATTGATACCCTATTATGAAAAAGGCGGTGAGAAGAGCCGGTTATGTCCGAACACTCGCAAGACTGAAGAGGAAGGAGAATCGGTCCCTGCTCGAATGGCTTGGAGTTGTGAAATCGATGGAAAAATCAACAAGAACAGCTATGGAATCAACAACTGGTGCTATGATTTGCGTCCGGGTGTTACAACTATATGGGGCCTGGC
>JAVVFI010000349.1:0-5697 GCA_032250555.1 Sedimentisphaerales bacterium | reverse complement strand
TCAACTATCCAACCTTTGTCTACGATACGTTCAAAAACATATATTTTACAGACGAAGAAAACAAATGGATTGATATTGTTGTAACAAATATACATTTATTAAAAGGCCTTTATAAAAAAGCTCTTGCTTATTTCGCTCTCATACAGGCTTGTATAATCAAAAGGCCATACAATCTATTTCACAGGAAAAATCTCTATATCAGACTCTCTGATGTCGAAAGGAACTTTGGCAATAAGGTCACATGGGACACTCCTTTTGAAGTTCATTTTCGAAACTTTGTCGAGGAGGCAAATCGAGCGATTTTTTGTAACGGGAAGCAAAATAAGGCCTTAAATATGGACATCTTTGACCTTCAGGGGGATTATGACCTTGTTTATATTGACACTCCGTATATTTCCCAAAAAGGTGTGGGAGTTGACTACTTTGGTTTTTATCACTTTTTGGAAGGATTGGTTAATTACAGCAAATGGGCTGAAATGATTGATTACAAAACAAAACATAAGAGATTAAAAGGCAATGGATCCGTATGGGCTGATAAAAATAAAATCCTTCCAGCTTTTGAGCGATTATTTGAGAAATTCAAAGACAGCATTATGGTTATTTCTTACAGGTCCGACGGAGTTCCTTCTATTGAAGACCTGATAAATATGTTGAAAAAATACAAAGCCAACGTAAAAGAACTAAAGCGAAAAAATTACAAATATGTTTTAAGCACTAATAATTCTGAAGAAGTACTTTTGATAGGAAAATAAAAGGCCAAAAAATGTCATTATTAGTAACAGGCTCGATAGGAATTGATACAGTCAAAACGCCTTATGGCGTGAGTGAGAACTGTCTCGGCGGCTCATCTATCTATTTCAGTATGGCGGCGAGTTTCTTCGCACCTGTGCGGTTCGTAGGTGTTATCGGGGCGGACTGTCCGTTTGATCTAGAAAAGGTATTTGACGGCAGAGATGTTGACCTTACGGGCCTGGAAGTTCGAAAGCAAAGCAAAACCTTTCGCTGGGCAGGCACTTATCACGAAAATATGGATGACAGAACCACGGATTTGACAGAACTAAATGTTCTCGCAGAGGCGCCGCCGAGTGTACCCAAGGAATTTAAGGATAGTAAATTCGTTTTCCTCGCTAACACAGCGCCTGCTCTTCAGCAGGAGTTGCTGGAACAAATCGACGAGCCTGAGTTTGTCGCTGTTGATACGATGAACCTCTGGATCGACAACAACCTTGATGACTTAAAAGCACTTTTGAAAAAAATCGACTGTTTGTTGATCAACGAAGACGAGGCAAGGATGTTAGCGGGCCAGAGCAACCTGATAAAGGCCGGTGAAATAATTTTGAATATGGGGCCGAGTGTCGTGGTTCTTAAAAAAGGTGAATCCGGCTCAATAATGTGTAACGCCAGCGGCGATAAATTTATTCTGCCCGCCTATCCGGCGACAGAGGTCAAAGACCCGACAGGAGCCGGTGACAGCTTCGCAGGCGGATTCATGGGCTGTCTGGCTCAAAGCGGCAAAGCAGATTTCGAAACGCTGAAGAAAGCGATAGCATACGGTACGGTGGCTGCCTCATTTTCTATTGCGGATTTTTCGCTTAACGGACTGACCTCCATAGACAGAACCGATATTGACCGGAGATTTAAAGCTCTGCGAAAATTTACAACTTTTTAACCGGCAAATGTTAAATGCGAGTATTTATAGCAATAGATATCGACGAGCAAATCAGAAAGGGCCTGAGCAGACTGCAAAACGAGATGCGCAGCAAAGCTGATATTAAAAAAGGCGATGTCAAATGGGTAAATCCTGATGTGATGCATTTGACATTGAAATTTTTAGGTGAAATTAAAGACGTACAGGCCGGAGATGTCTGTAAGATAACTCAAGAGGTCGCAAGTCGGTATAGAAACTTCGACCTGGAGGTGGAAACGGTCGGATATTTCGGCGGCAGAAGTGCCAGAGTTTTATGGGTTGGTACGGGACAGAACTGTGAAAATCTGCTACAATTACAAAGCGACCTTGAGCAGGAGCTGGCTTCGGCGGGCTGGCCCGTGGAAACAAGAAAGTTTTCCGGGCATCTGACTCTCTGCAGGGTGAGAAACTCAAAAGCAGGCGTTAAACTGGCGCAAATGACGAAAGGATACAAGGATTTTAAGCTCGGGACCGTATCGGCTGATTCTGTTTCGGTTTACCAAAGTGAGTTGACACCGAAAGGCCCTGTTTATACCGTGCTGGGAAATTATAAACTGCAATAATAAAGTTAAGACAAACAATATAAACCCATAAGCGAGATAAGAAACAGGAGAAAAAAATGGCAAAGACAAAAAAAACACAGACAACATCAAAATCGTCAAAAGGCAAGATAGAGCGCCTGAAACCCCAGTCAACCAGCAAGGAAGACTCTCTGCAGCGTGTAATCGCACAGATAGAAAAGCAATACGGTCAGGGCGCTATTATGCAAATGGACGAGAAAAGCTACGCCAGAATCGAAGGCATACCCACCGGTTCATTATCATTGGACTTAGCTCTCGGAGGCGCAGGTATTCCACGAGGCAGGATAGCCGAGCTGTTCGGCCCGGAGTCGTCCGGCAAGACGACGCTTGCGCTTCACGTTATCGCCAACGCTCAGCGGGCGGGGGGTGTTGCGGCGTTCATCGATGCCGAACACGCCCTTGATACGACCTGGGCCAAAAGGCTCGGTGTAGATGTAAGCGCATTGCTGGTCAGCCAGCCGGACACAGGCGAGCAGGCACTCGACATCACCGAGATGCTGGTAAGGTCCAATTCCGTAGATGTCATAATCGTTGACTCAGTAGCTGCATTGACACCGAAAGCCGAGATCGAAGGTGAAATGGGTGACACGCACGTGGGACGTCAGGCAAGGTTAATGTCCCTGGCGATGCGCAAGCTGACCAGTATAATCAGCAAAAGCAAAACCTCCCTTGTTTTCATAAATCAAATCCGCATGAAAATCGGCGTGATGTTCGGCAATCCGGAAACCACGCCCGGTGGAAGGGCGCTGAAATTTTACACATCTGTTCGAATCGACCTGCGGCGGATAACAACCATAAAGGACGCCACCAGTGCTATCGGCTCAAGAGTTCGGGCAAGGGTGGTAAAGAACAAAATCGCACCGCCTTTCCGCGATGCCGAGTTCGATATTATGTTCGACTGCGGAATCAGTTATGAAGGTGACTTGATCGATTTGGCGGCCACTTGTGATGTTGTAGATAAAAGCGGCGCCTGGCTGAACTATGGCGAAATACGACTTGGGCAGGGCAAAGAAAACGCCAAAAAATTCCTGATCGAAAACAAGGATTTGTGCGAGGAAATAAAACATAAAGTTCTCGTCGCCAAAGGCTTAATAATTGAGACTGAAGATGAATCAGGAGTTGTTTCGTAAAGGCGATGAAGAAAAACAAGTAAAAAATTGTCGAAAGAGTAAACGAAATACCAAATGTCAAGTGCAAAGCAAATAAGAAGCAGCTTTATAGATTTTTTCAAAAGCAAAGGTCATGAATTTGTCCCCAGCTCGCCCATAGTTCCCATCGGCGACCAGAGTCTGCTTTTCGCCAACGCGGGAATGAATCAATTCAAGGACATCTTCATCGGACTTACTCCTCCGGAGTATCCCAGAGTGGCGAACACTCAAAAGTGCCTGCGGGTAAGCGGCAAGCACAACGACCTCGAAGAAGTCGGTAAAGACACTTATCACCACACGTTTTTTGAAATGTTAGGCAACTGGTCGTTCGATGATTATTTTAAGGCCGAGGCAATCCAATGGGCGTGGGAACTTGTCACCGAAGTTTGGGGTATTGAGGCGGAACGCCTTTGGGCGACGGTTTTTGCCGGTGACCGGGCCGATGGTCTGCCAGAAGACGAAGAGGCAGCGAACTTATGGACAAAAGTAACATCGATACCCGCCGAAAGGGTCCTTGCCTGCGGTAAAAAAGACAACTTTTGGGAGATGGGCGAGTCCGGTCCCTGCGGTCCGTGCAGCGAAATACACATCGACCTGGGTCCTGAGATGTGCGATATGAAAAATATCCCGGGCCATAATTGCAAGGTCAACAGCGGCTGCGCAAGATATATCGAGTTATGGAACCTTGTCTTCATACAGTTCAATCGCCTGCCTGACGGCAAGCTGATACCTCTCAAGAGTAAATACGTTGACACCGGCGCGGGCCTCGAAAGACTTGTGGCTGTACTGCAGAACAAGAAGAGCAACTACGATACCGATTTATTTATGCCTATAATCGATTACACCAGCAGTATCACCGGGCACAAATATACATCGAAACTCGGCAACAAAACAGACAACGCCTTTAGAGTCATAGCCGACCATATACGCTCGCTTGTCTTTTCGATAACCGACGGAGCGATACCCTCCAATGAAGGCCGGGGATATGTGATTCGCCGCATACTCCGCCGGGCTTCGAGGTTCGGAAGAGAATTGGGAATGCGCGAGCCGTTCTTATATAAGCTCGTTCCAGTAGTCGTAGATTGCCTGGGCGATACATTCGGAGAGATAAGAGAAAGGGCCGATTACGTATCAACGGTAATCGAATCCGAGGAGGCGAGCTTCGGAAGAACACTTGGCAGGGGTATCGAAATTTTCAACGGCGCCGCTCAACGCGCACAGGAATCAATAAAGAAGATTATCAACGGCGAAGACGCTTTCCAGCTCTATGACACATTCGGCTTCCCGCTTGATTTGACCGAGCTTATGGCTCAAGAGCGTAACCTGAAGGTCGATACGGCCAGGTTTGACGAACTAATGGAAGCCCAGCGGCA
Source organism: Sedimentisphaerales bacterium (assembly GCA_032250555.1). GTDB lineage: Bacteria > Planctomycetota > Phycisphaerae > Sedimentisphaerales > Anaerobacaceae > NIOZ-UU13. The sequence continues at coordinate 908 of JAVVFI010000349.1, read as the reverse complement.
GCGGGCAAGGGCGAGCCAAAAAAATGATTCACTCGCGGCAGTACTGACAGATACCGAATTACCGAAGACCGAAGATGTCCACAAATATCATACCAATAGCTGCCAGAGCAAAGTAATCGGCTGGCTTGACGACGGCGGCTTTAAGGAACAGGGCAGTATCGAAGCAGGTGCAGAGGTCTGTCTGATTCTTGATGAAACCTGTTTCTATGCCGAGGCGGGTGGTCAGGTCGGTGATTGCGGTGTTATAGAATCGGACAACGCTAAATTCGTAGTCGAAGACACCGCAAAAATAGCCAACTGTATCATTCATCGAGGTAAAGTTGTTGAAGGTTCCTTCGGCCCGGGTCAAAACGTAAAAGCAATTGTAAGCAAAGACAGGGACGCAATAAAAAAAAACCATACTGCAACCCACCTTCTCCAGTGGGCATTGCAACAGGTGCTTGGTAAAACCGCAGCTCAGCAGGGTAGTTTTGTCGGGCCTGACTATTTGAGATTCGACTTTACCTGTCCCAAGGCCCCAACCGCCGAAGAACTGAAAAAAGTCGAAGAACTGGCAAGAGAAAAAATCATGTCCGACCTGCCGCTCACCTGGGTGGTAATGCCCAAAGAAAAGGCGCAGCAAATGGGTGCAATGGCGCTGTTCGGTGAAAAATATGGAAACGACGTCCGGGTGGTTGCTATCGGAGCAGAGGGTCAGGACCAAATCTCCGAGGCCTTCAGCAGGGAATTTTGCGGCGGCACACACGTTGACAGACTCGGCTCTATCGGCAATTTCAAGATAATAAAAGAAGAGAGCATCTCGGCAGGCGTCCGCAGGATTACGGCACTGACGGGCTCTGGTCTTAACAGCTATTTCGAAAAGGCAAGTGACATTATTGATGAGCTTTCTGCGATTTTGAAGGTCCCTT
>JAVVFI010000348.1:0-5703 GCA_032250555.1 Sedimentisphaerales bacterium | reverse complement strand
AAGCTCATTTGCCTTCCTTGCCAGAAATCAAAAATCTTCTACTTGCCGCTCAAAAGCAATTATTAGAGCTACCCTATAGTATAATTGGATTTAAGATGAATTTTCCGAAACAAATGACAATTCAGAGCCACACGATACCTATTGTTCCGCGGTATGCCGAAACCGACAAGGGGGGAGTGATTCATCATAGTGTCTATCCTGTCTGGCTTGAAATGGGGCGGACGGAGCTTTTGCGGGCCAACGGTATTGCATACAAAGACCTCGAACAAGCAGGTGTATTATTCGTAGTAGCCAGGTTGTGTATAAAATACCGCCGGCCTGCGATGTATGACCAGGAGCTGCAACTGGAAACACATTGTTCAGCGGTTACCGCCGGCAAAGTTGAGCACAGCTACAGGCTCATTCGCAGCAGTGATGGTGCGCTGCTTGCTGAGGCTTCGACCGTTTTGGCTCATGTTAATCCCGAAGGCCAGATTCGCCGAATACCTGAGTTCATGTATCCGGCCAAGGCCGATTAAATTTAGGGTGATGGGAGAAAAAACAGAAAATTTAGTCGAGTGGGTTAAAAAAGCAATTCATTTATTGGTTTTCAATTGACAATTCACCTCTGACAATTGACAATCCTTTTATGGCTTCAGACAAAAAAGAAAACTGCGGTCTTTTTGGCATTTTTGGTGATCCTGATGCGGTCCATAAGGCCTATTTCGGCCTGCACAGCCTTCAACATCGCGGGCAGGAATCGGCGGGAATTGCCTCAAGTGACGGCAAAATAATCCAATGTTATGCCGAAATGGGTATGGTCAGGAGAGTATTTCGTTCCGGCAGGGGTATTTTAGAAAAGCTTGGTAATCCGATAGCAATCGGTCATGTTCGATATTCAACGACAGGCTCAAGCACGGCCGTGAATTGTCAGCCGCTTTTGTGCGAGTACTCCCGCGGACAGGTGGCAGTGGCGCATAACGGCAACCTTATAAATGCACAATTACTGCGGGATGAATATGAGGCTCACGGCAGTATTTTTAAGTCCACTAACGATACAGAGGTGATTATTCATTTACTCGCCAAGCCGACTCATTCCGGCAATCCCGACTATTTGGGACATGTATTGAACCATCTTCAGGGGGCATACAGCCTGCTGTTTTTGTTTGCCAACCGTATTGAAGCGGCGAGGGACCCTTATGGAATCAGGCCTTTATCTATAGGTCAGACTGAAAAGGGTGCTTACGTGGTTGCCAGTGAGACATGCGCCTTTGATGTCGTTGGCGCAAAGTTTATTCGTGAAGTTGAGCCGGGAGAAATCGTTCGGATTGATAAAGACGGGCTGCACAGCAGGTTTTTCGTTAAGCGGGGTACTGTAACGCCGGCCCACTGTATATTCGAGCATATATATTTCGCCAAACAAAACAGTACCTTTTTCGGTGAAAATGTCCACGAGTACAGAAAGAATCTCGGCAGGCAACTGGCAAAAGAACATCCCGTTGATGCCGACGTGGTAATACCCGTGCCGGACTCGGGGACATCAGCGGGGATTGGGTATGCAGAGCAAAGTAAAATACCCTTCGATATGGGATTAGTCAGAAGCCATTATGTAGGCAGAACTTTTATCTCACCGGAACAGAAATTAAGAGAGCTGGAGGTAAAGCTCAAGCTCGCTGTGATTAAAGAAATTGTGGATGGAAAGCGTGTTGTTGTAGTTGATGACTCGATTGTCCGCGGCACGACTACCAGGGGCAAGATCAGAGCGTTACGTCAGGCCGGGGCGAAAGAGATTCACATGCGGGTGAGCTGCCCTCCTATCAGGTTCCCCTGTTTTTACGGTATTGATTTTCCAACCAAAGAGGAGCTGCTGGCAAACAATCGTGATTTAGCACAAATCGCGGAATTCCTTGAAGTTGACAGCGTCGGCTATGTGTCACTTGAAGGATTACTTGGGTGTGCGAAATTGCCGGATGACCACTACTGTACGGCGTGCTGGAGCGGCAAATACAGAATACCTGTAGATATCGCAGTAAATAAATTCGCAATGGAGTGCTATCAATTGAATATGTTCGAGAAACTCGATACTTGATTCTCGATCCTCGGCTTTATGCTAAACCATAAGTGACGACAAATGAGTAACGGAAGTGATATTTTTTTAGACATTGTAATAATTTCACTTGACAAAAAGTCTATTACAGACGATAATACAGGTACATCCCTGATGGTAGAACCATCAGGCCCCCGGACAGGGAAACTTGTTCGGGCTTTTCTTTTGCGCACTCCGGATTGGTCCAAATGAACCGATATTGCTTTTATATAGATGGATTCAACGTTTATTATTCATTGAATACGAGAAGATTTCAGAAGTATAAGTGGCTTGATTACAGAAAAGTAGCGGAAGGAATGATTACATCAGGAGATAACATTACCGGGATTTACTATTTTACTACTTTAGTAGAATGGAAACCTGATGCCGTAGCCCGACATAAGCAGTACATAAAGGCTCTTCGGTCAGTGGGAGTTGAAGCAATATTCGGCCGTTTTATGCAAAAGCAATTGAGATGTCATTTGTGCGGTAGATATTATAAAACCCGAGAAGAAAAGCAAACTGATGTTAATATCGCACTTAGAATGGTTTGTGATGATATAAATGACCTTTATGACCGAGCGGTAATCATCTCTGGTGATACCGACCTGATTCCTGCAATTGAGGCTGTTCACAGGATAGCCCCTGACAAGGAAATCGGCGTTATGTTTCCACTTCGACGTTATAATAACTCTTTGGAAAAAGTTGCGGATTTTGCAACGACTATGAGAGAGAAAATGCTGAATCGTTGTCAATTTCCTGATAAAATGAAAGTAGGCGGCACAACAATTGAAAGACCAGATAGTTGGTGTTAATATAAGCTGTAACAAAGTTTGACTTGTCATATTTGAGTTTTAATCTTTGGATATTTTGGGCAAATGAGCAAATACATAACCTATGAACAGTCCGGTGTTAGTATTGATGCCGGTGAGGAGATGGTTAATCAGATTTCTTCGGCTGTTGCCAGTACGTTCGGTCCGCGGGTTATTCAGTCACACAACGCCTTTGCGGGGATGTTTCGACTAGATTATGACGAGCGGCTCTTCAAAAAAAATTACAAGAATCCGGTTCTTGTCGCCTGCACCGACGGCGTGGGCAGTAAGGTCCAGTTGGCCGAGAAGATGAAGAAGTTCGATACAGTGGGCATCGACCTTGTTGCGATGAACGTTAATGATATGCTCGTACAGGGCGCCGAGCCGTTGTTCTTTCTCGACTATCTGGGGGTTCACAAGCTGGAGCCTCCATTAGTAGCTGAGCTTGTAAAAGGCGTTGCGAAAGGCTGCCGGGAAGCCAACTGCGCTCTGATAGGCGGGGAGACCGCGGAAATGCCGGACACCTATGCGGCTGGTGACTTCGACATGGCCGGCTTTGCCGTAGGTGTTGTCGAGCTCAAGAAAATCATTACGGGCGGAATAATACAAAAGGGCGATGTGATTCTGGGCCTTGCATCGAGCGGACTGCACAGTAACGGTTATACGCTGGCCCGCAATATCTGCTTTAAGCAGGCGAAGCTCAAAGTGACCGATTGTCCTGAAGGGCTCGATGGTGCTGCGATAGGTGATGTGCTTCTGGAGCCGACGCGGATTTATGTTAGGCCGATTATAAAATTGCTTTCGCGATACAAGGTCAAACGAATAGTTCACGGCATGGCACATATAACCGGCGGCGGTCTGGTTGGAAATATACCTCGAGTACTGCCTAAGGATTGTGATGCCGCAATAAAAAAATCGAGCTGGCCGGTGCCCAAGATATTTACTTTTATGCAGAAGACGGGCCCGGTCGAAGAGGGGGAAATGTTCAGGGTCTTTAATATGGGGATAGGATTTGTGCTGATAGTGGCGGAAGATTTCGCCGAGTCGATAACAAAAAAACTTACAAAATACGGAGAGCGTGTCTATAAGATAGGCCGGATTACTTCCGGCACAGGCAAGGTTATCCTCAAATAACTATGCGCATCATTACAGCGGATATGATACAATGTTCGAATCGAGGGTATTAAAAGCTTTAGTTAAGCATTCTAAAATATAAACCGCGTTCATAATTACACAGGAGGTAAAAAATGAGTGGTATTTTTGGAGTAGTCTCGAAGAATAATTGTGCAGAAACACTTTTCTACAGCACTGATTATCATTCGCATCTGGGAACCGAGTACGGAGGCATAGCGGTTCTTGGAGATGGTTTCACGCGCCAGATACACAGTTTGGCCCAGAGCCAATTCAAGGCAAAATTCTTTGATGACTATGAAAAAATAAACGGCAACAAAGGTATCGGTGTTATCAGTGACTATGAGGAACAGCCGATTTATCTGAACTCAAAATTCGGTCCGTTTTGTATAGTCACCAGCGGATTCGTGGAAAATACCGACAAACTGGCGGACAAACTGTTGAAAGAAGGAATATCTTTCAGTGAAGTAAGCAAACGGTCGGTAAATACAACGGAGCTGATAGCAAAATTAATCAACCAGGGAAGGGATTTGACAAGCGGCATCGAGAAGATGTTCGAGGTCATCGAGGGCTCCTGCTCGCTCTTACTGCTGCATAAAGACGGGATATATGCGGCAAGAGACAGGCTTGGATATACGCCGCTAATTATTGGCAGGCGGCCGGATGCATGGGCAGTGACTGCTGAGACCAGTGCCTTTCCGAACAACGGATTCGATGTTGTGAAAAACATTGAACCGGGGGAGGTTATTCTGATAAATGAAGAAGGCATAGCGCAGAAGAGCCCCGGCAGAGGAAAGATAAACCAAATCTGTACATTTCTATGGATATATACCGGTTTTCCCGCGTCAAACTATGAAGGAATAAACACCGAGATAGTAAGGGAAAAGTGCGGGCGCTGCCTTGCAAAACGCGATAAGGATATTGAGGTTGATGTGGTCTCTGGAGTTCCGGATTCCGGATTTGCACACGGATTGGGATATGCGATGGAATCAGGCAAGCCGTTCAGACGCCCTCTTGTTAAATACACGCCCGGATACGGCAGAAGTTATACACCGCCTTCACAGCAGACACGCGACCTAATAGCGAAGATGAAACTTATCCCCATTAAAGAGGTAATTAAAGATAACAGCATAGTCGTATGTGAAGATTCCATCGTCAGGGGGACGCAGCTTAAGAACTTCGCAATAAAAAAGCTCTGGGATTGCGGCGCCAAAGAGATACACGTAAGGCCGGCCTGCCCGCCGCTGATGTATCCGTGCAGGTTCAATCTTTCCACACGCTCGATCCATGAGCTTGCCGCCCGTAAAGCCATTCGGTCTCTGGAAGGTCACGATGTGGATGATGTGTCTGAATATCTGGACACAAATAGTGAGAAATACAAAAGAATGATCGAATGGATAGCCAGGGATTTAGGCGTTACGACGCTTCGATATCAGACTGTTGAAGATATGGTTGAGGCTGTCGGGCGGCCAAAAAAGGACCTGTGCCTTTATTGCTGGACCGGTGAGTGCCCGCAATCGACACGTCCAAAAGCGACAAGGACGATGAATATAGTGGAAGTAAAACCGGATACCGCCAAAAAAGCACAAAAAAAGGTCGAGCTCTCATCCTGATTTAGACAGGGTCTGAGTCATCAGAGTTTGGCTTTTATAGTTTTGTTTATGCAAGTTGGGTTTTAATTTTACGCTTTTTTAT
>JAVVFI010000347.1:0-5742 GCA_032250555.1 Sedimentisphaerales bacterium | reverse complement strand
AATGAGAGTTCGTATCTGGTCTTCGCTGGGATATGTAACAACAGAAAAAGTTTCAAAGTTATATTCGGCTTCGGATTGGAGCTTGCCATATAATTCTATTCTTTTAGGCAAGTTATTTCTTTTATCCACAAAGAACCGTCGCCGGTACAACATAATCTCACCGGATGCGGCGTTATTATCCTGCCAGGTCAGGTCATAAACCTTAGTGCCGGATACGTCAGCCCGGGCTTCTGAATCCTCCAAGCGAGTCCACCGGGCACCTGAAATATCGCTTATATTTGAAAATGGAACCAGACCGAACCTCTGAAGCACCACCTGCTTAACTCTTGAAAGCATTTCTCCGAACAGTGTTTGTGAGTTGACGGAACCAGAAGATAAATTTTTTGTCATTTTGACTTTATTTGGAATATCCCATAAAACAAACTGCCGGCCAATCCTGAACATATCTATATTCAATGCCTGCGATACCCACTCGATTTGCATCGGTTCATTCGAAGCCGGCTCGAATGTTGTAATACAGATATTGTCAACGGAGCCCAGGACCTGATAAATCTCATCGAGCTCAATATCTTTGGTTGACGTGTTCAAGAACAAAGCGAAAATCACAAAAATAACAGCAGCAACGGCAGCCAGCTCTATAATTCTTATTCTCAGGGTTTTCGGCCCGGCACTGCGACCTATATGGACTGATTGGTCCTGCTTGGATTTTTCAAGTGCGACAAAAGCATCATCAAGAATGCGCTTGTCTGTTTCGGGGCGGGTGGTTATATGCAGTTGTTCGACTGCGCGTTCTATGTTGTCCGCGGAATTCATTATTTTGAGTCTCCTCTTAAAATTGTCCGCAGTTTATCAAGCCCATAGCGATATCTGCCCTGAACCGTATTCATAGGGATATTCTGCATTTCTGCTATCTCCTTAAATTTCATCCCACCGTTTAGGTGCAGGATTATTGTCTCGGCCTGCTCCAACGGAATCTGTGATAATGCATCGGCCGTTAGCTGCAATTGCTCGGCCAACACTGCCGACTGCTCAGGACGATTCAAATCCGAACTGATTTGCCCTGCTTTGTCAAGCTCAACCGTGTGGTGCTTTTTTTTACGGAACCTGTCCCGAACACGATTAACAACACTGCTTATCAGATAGCTCTTAAGACTTACCCGTAATTCAAGTCTTCCAGCACTTGCGGCAAAAGACACAAAAACGTCATGCAAAACATCCTCGGCAGCATAAGTATCGTGCAGTAATGAAGCAGCTATTGTAAGCAGTGTATCTTTGTACTCCATATAGATCTGGCGCAGGGCCTCCTTATTCCCTTGCTTGAGTTCCCATATAAGACGCTTATCTTCCAGCATCCAAAGCCAATCTAATAAGGTTGATAATCAACCTTCACTACACATATGACGTTCAGGTTAGTATTTTAATATAAAAATTTATCTCTTTTTGCCAGTTTTTTTTCGAAACGTGGGATAGGCTCTCTAAATCCAGAATTGACAAGAGATCGACGATAAATAAACAGAATTTTGATAGTCTAAATTTTATGCAGACCATATAGAAGACAATATAGAAGTCTGGGGGGCTGGATAGAGTCCTGCGCGGGAGTAAACTATGGGGAGTCTGCGAGCTGGGCATCAATCCATGTAGTTCGCTTTTGAAGCCAATCCTTAAGGTGGTCTATCTCCCCCTGGAAACCGCCAAAGCGAGGCGCGACGCTGCGCCATTTATTGAAGTTGCGGACCTGCGCTTCCTTCAACACGTCGGTCATCGAGTCTATGAGGAAGTTGATATTTTCAGTGCTAAAGGGCCCCTGTCTCAATTCAAACCACCGATCGGCATATTTCTGCCAGAAATCAGGATCCTCAAAAAGCCGATCCCACCAGATGTAATTCAGATAATCAGTCCCATCTCCGGTTCCGTGCCAACTCTCGGGATTATTGTCGCGACCATCAGTAGAATCGAGTGAACGATCAAAGTCCCAGAGGGGCCCCATTTCGAATTTTCCGTTACGCGTTTTATGCAGGTGCGTGCTCAGGCGAAGAGCGTCCACATTCATGGCAAGCATATTCAGCAGGTTGTGGTCTATGAAGGAAGCTACATCGATGAACCGGGCGTAACCAATCTGAGGGTCCTTAAAATTTGTCCCGTAGAGAGCATCTTCAAAATCGTCCAGATAGCCTTTGATCCATGCTGACTGAGCGGCGGTGATATCATCCTCTTTGGGATCCACGTAACACATCGTCCCGTCACCATATGTGGGATTTCCTCTGGAAGTACGAAAGCCTGAGTCGCCCGAGTCGGGCCGGTCGATTTTCAGCATATATCCGCCTGTGATCGCCGGTTCAGTACTGTCCCATGGATCGAGCTTTTCCACGTTAACGCGCTGATCCCCTCGCTTGATTTTCTCCATTAAGATATAGATCCCAATATAATCATCAGACAAAACCTTGCCGCTGCCTGTGTTAAGGTACATCTCTACAAACCGGGTGCGGACCGCATACCTTCCAATCTGATTACTCAATTCAAACATGAAGGCATTATTGATGAGGACGCGATCAAAGTTGTAAGGAGCATATAATATCCAATCGGATTCGGCAGGTAAGCCGAGAATTGAAACATCCTTATCCCGACCATCTTCATCCCATACTTCGAAACCGTATGAATGCTTGGGCGCCCCCGACGTACTTCTGCCGCGAGTTTTGATGCCTCCGTAGCCGGCAAAATCAGCCGGATCGGTAATATGCGCGCGACCATCAACATTAGTATCAATGAAAACTGAAGAGGCCCCTTTGTACACTCCATATATTATACTCTGACGATTCGTATCAACTATGACAATCGGCAGATCGGAGCTGAAGTTCTGAACATCATCGGCCAACGCGATGTAAGTATGGCCGACCACGGGGCCGGGTGCCTTTCCAGTTTCATAAGCGCGGGCCCGCACCTCGGCTGTATTGCTGATTGTGACAGGACCGACATATCGTCTTGATGTTTCAGTTGGTTCGGAGCCGTCAAGTGTGTAGCGTATTTGGGCGCCGTCGGAAGAGAGAGTTAATCCCAGGGAGAAAGAATTTGTAAACGTACCGGCCGGATGGGAAAACTGCGGCCTGGCTGAAATGCCGGAGTAACCTGGCTTATTAGCATTACCCGGCGTGGGATTAGTGAAAAACTGCTTCTGGTTCGCATGGAAACCGTAGGATATATCATCTTCCTGCGGCGGGTAACCATACTTGTCTCTATCGTATAGATACTCTGTAAATTCGTGCGCTACCCGCCTATTCGGATTCACCAGAGCCAGATATTCCCCGTCCTGGGCCAGTTTGAAGTTAGTGTGATAGCGGCCGGAATCATCCTGATACGGGAAATTTTCAGGGTGATCAATATCTTCAATACCCGAGGCATAGACGACCAGATAGCCATTGGGTGCCAGAGATACACCGGGAAGAGGCCATTTGGTCAAGTCATTAGCTTCATCCGTCAGGCTCCAGCCTTTCAGGTTTATCGGTTCCTGAGAAGTATTATGAATCTCTATCCAGTCCGAAAAGACTTCTTTGCCTTCGACATGAGTTGGATATGTGGCTTCGCTGCTGGCCATTATCTCGTTAATCAATAGAGCAGAGTCCGGAAGTTTAGCATACGTTCCACCGTTGGTAACTATCCGGTTTTTGTGAATTTGGATCGTCTTATTTGATGGGCTGATCCAGTTATCTACGATATTGAACTCTACTGTATGAATTCCCGGGATAAGGTTTTTCACTAAATCGCCGCTGTTGTACCAAACGCCACTGTCCAGCCGCCATTTTGCGCCGTTAGTAACGGCCTGCGGCGGAGAGATAAATACCCGAAGGGAACCGGTCCAGTCCTCCTGCCAGTTCTCTGCCAACAGGGCGAAATCAACCAGATTGACACCATCATTAGCGGCCAAGTCGGCACATCCAAGGGAGTAATCCGAGCAGCCGGGAGGGTCCAGCCATTGCTCGGCAAAAGCAGCTAAGTCAGAAAAATTGACTCTGCAGTCCCCGGACAAATCACTTAACGGACAATCCGGCTCAACAATCATAATAGTTATGAAATCACTGCCCTGTTGGCCGCGTTCGTCCCAGACCTGAAGCTGCAGTTCATAAACGCCGGGAGCAGGAAATAAGACCTGAGCGTTGGATTGTGTCTGGCTACCCATAAAATCAACACTCGATTGGCCGGGGGATGACCAGAGAATTGTTAAATAATCCGGATTGGTCTGACTTATGTCGTCCGGATCATCATCATAGATAGTGGGATTTAACGGCAAAATAGTGTTTCCAACGCCCCTCCAGGGAATCGTCTGATCATCACCGGCATCAACCTCGGGAGGTAATCCGCCGGGCGGGCTTCCCAATAGTTCAACTTCGGCGATCTGTACACTATTAACAGATCCGCCAGCCGGACCTCGAATAGCTGTGAATAAGAGCTGATAGTGAAGGTACGCGGTTTTATTGACGAATGTAATCGGTGTTGTGTTCATGGTGAACCGCGGCCATGCGGCAGCCTGCATGAAATCGACGATATTGCCACGGGCGATCAATGTATATGGGCCATCTATGTTCACATTAGAACCGGAAAGTTCGAATGCAATGGGGTCACGACCCGGGACGTCATTGGCGGTTGTGAAAGTCAGGCCGGTGACGATAGTTTCCCCGATAGATGGTGTAACCTGAAAACCTGTGGGACCTACATCGGGATTAAAATCTCCCTTGAAATGGAGATATTTCGTCCTCGTGTCATCATCGATTGCCAGAGGAGGTGCTTCAGCGCCCGGCCAATCGCCATCGTTTGGAACGCCTCGGACGGTATCACCCGGTGCGGTAATGTCGGCTTGTGCGGAAAATTGCCCCAACAGCAGAACAGCTACTAATATAAAACAAACTCTTTCTATTCAATCACCCACTTCTAAAGTCTTATCTTTGTTGTCAAATATACAGCTCATAAATCTCCAAATAGAGCTATGATCTTAGATGTCAAGTTAAAGTTGCTCAGCAATGCAACAGCCTTATTTTAATATGATACCAAAATCTCCCTGAAAATGGAAGCTTTTTCCCTAATCAGCCGGAAACTTCGTGTATTCTATTTGAGCGGCTTATTCGATTCCTATTGATCCTGCTCTGTACTATTACGCATGGCTGTTTGGATTTGTTTGAGCATTTCAAGATTGTATTTGAGAGCAAATTTGTGTGCCCTTCGGGCAATCGAATCCTGATCTTCATTTAAGCAAAAATTGAAGCTAATGTCTAACCGATTTCTTTTGGTATATTGATTAAGAATATTTTCACCGATTTTGTTTTCTCCGGGAATAATCCACTCTCCCAATGGCCCTTCCTTCTTGTTGGTGAGTTGAAAAATTTCTAAAAAAGAAATTTTTCCTTCTCGGAAATCCCTGCGAGCTTCAATTGAAGGTTCCCGATCAATGAGAGTTCTTTCAAACTCTTTGCCTCTTTCATAATGGTTATACCAAATGAACAGGGCTATCAATGCGAATAGTAAGCCAAAACCTCTCCAATAATAGTTCATGTTTTATTCTCTTTGTGATATCGAACGTGGAGTTCACCGGAAGCTTTGAAGCGCAGCGTAAAAGATTTCCGGCGAAACGATTTGTTATGTGTTGTTTTTCATCTTATTTCCAATGCTCTTTTTCATAAGCACTTTGCTCTTCACGGCTTAAAGGTTGAGAAGAGCATCCTGAGCGAATAAAGAAATCTTCCTTCCCTCCAAAGC
>JAVVFI010000346.1:0-5745 GCA_032250555.1 Sedimentisphaerales bacterium | reverse complement strand
ACAAGAAGAAGGTTCTGGAATATCTCTACTATGAACTGGAAAGGCCGCATTATACCCAGCTTCAGTGCCGGCAGTTACGTCTGACATACGGCTATCCGTTGAAAATATGGTGTAGGTTACGGACCAAGGAAGGTGAGGATTTGGCCGAGCAGGCGATGTATCTCGGCGAAATGCCGGTTATGATAGGTGGCGGGGAGTTCATTATCAACGGTGCCGTTCGAGTCATCGTAAGCCAACTACACCGAAGTCCTGGTGTTGATTTTCTTATCGAGAGCAAAGAAGGTGACAGGGTTCTGCATGGCGGCAGAGTTATTCCCGAGCGGGGCAGCTGGATAGAGATAGGAGTGACGAACAAAGACATCTTGGTTGTCAGAATCGATCAGTCCAGCAAGATACCCGCAACGATTTTACTTAGGGCCATGGCTCCTGCCTATGGTACTACAGAGGAGATTTTGCGGTTGTTTTATCCGACAAAAATGGTGCCGCTAAATAAATTAACTCCTACTATGTGGGCGGTTAAGCCGCTCGTGGATGAAGAATCCGGCGAAATCATCGTAAAAGCCGGTGCGCAAATCAGCGATAAAGTCTCTGTGGTACAGGGCGCGTACGGAGCCCCCAAGGCTAAAAGCACCAAGAAGAAAACAAAAACCAAAAAATCAACAAAGCAGATCGAGGTTATCGACGAAGTTCGGGATGTTCTCATATTGAACACTTTAGCTCAGGATGATATCGAGAGCCACGAGCAGGCATTGCTCAAGTTTTATATGAGATTGCGACCCGGCAATCCACCCAATAAGGAGAAAGCAAAAGCTTTCTTTACGGAGAAATTTTTTGATTCCAACCGTTATCGTCTTGGCAAGGTCGGTAGGTTCAGATTGAATCGTAAGTTCAATCAGGCCATAGGTGAGGAAGAGATGACGCTTCGGCCCGAAGATTTCCTCAATACGATGAAATACATAATGGCTTTACGTAACAACGAAGGCGAGATTGACGATATCGATCATCTGGGCAACCGGAGGCTTCGAACAATTGATGAGCTTGCGGCAGATGAAATCAGAAAAGGGCTTCTTAAGCTGCGCAGGACCGTTCAAGAACGGATGAGCATGAGAAGAGACTCCGAAGAGCCGCTGCGCATTGCAGATTTGGTTAATTCCAAGAGTGTTTCGAGCAGTATCAACTATTTCTTTGGTCGTGGTGAATTGAGCCAGGTCGTTGACCAGACCAATGCTTTGAGCCAGTTGACCCATGAAAGGCGATTGTCTGCTCTAGGGCCGGGTGGTTTGAACAGAAGGCGGGCCGGATTTGAAGTCCGCGATGTTCATATCAGCCATTACGGCAGAATATGTCCGATTGAAACGCCCGAAGGTACAAATATCGGATTGATCGCTTCACTGGCAATATTTGCCGCAATTGATGAATATGGATTTTTGCTTACGCCGTATCGCAAGGTCAAAAAAGGTAAGGTTACCAGCGAAGTCGAATATTTGCGGGCAGATGAGGAAATGAAGGTAATATTCGCACCTCCGAGCGAGGTTGATACCAAAAGCGGCAAAATTACCAAAGGTTTCGTTCTAGCCAGAAAAGCCGGTGAACTTGCTCAGGTTTCCGACGAAGAAGTTGACTACGTTGATATTTCACCAAAACAAATTGTTGGCGTTTCAGCTTCACTTATTCCATTCCTGGAGCACGATGATGCAAACCGGGCTTTGATGGGCTCAAATATGCAACGGCAGGCGGTTCCACTGCTGAAGTCGGAGTCGCCTTTGGTCGGCACTGGCATGGAAAAAGTTGTGGGCCAAAACTCAAGTATGGTAGTCCGTGCACAAAAAAGCGGGATTGTTACCGGGGTTGACGCCTCAAAAATAGTTATTGACCATACTGATGAGTATCATCTTGCCAAATTTGTAGGATTGAACGAGAGAACGTGTCTTAATCAAAAACCCATAGTAGAGCTTGGTGAGAAGGTAAAGAACGGTCAAGTCATAGCAGATGGCGGCGGCACCTCCAACGGTGTATTAGCCCTGGGGAAGAATATTCTTGTGGGATTTGTCTCTTTTGACGGTTTTAACTTTGAAGATGCTATTATCGTTAGCGAGAAGCTTTGTAAAGGCGACAGCTTTACGAGTATTCATATCGATGAATTTACAGCAGAAGTTCGCGAGACACGCCTTGGCAAAGAGGAGTTTACTCGTGATATTCCCAATGTCAGTGAAAGGGCGCTTCGGAACCTTGATGAATATGGAGTAGTGAGCGAAGGAACAAGAGTCTGCCCCGGCGATATTTTGGTTGGCAAGGTTGTTCCCAAAAGTAAAACGGAGCTGACGCCTGAAGAAAAACTTCTGCATGCTATATTCGGAAGAGCAGGTGAAGACGTTAAAAATGATTCACTTGAGCTTCCCAGCGGATACGAAGGTGTCGTAATGAAGACGGAGCGATTTACCAGGCGTGGCGCGGGAACCGAAGAACAAAAGAAGGCATTGGCTGCCCAGATAAAAGAATATCAAAAACAGATGAAGACCAAAGAATGTATGATATTCAGGCAGATGATCGACTCTATTCATGATAAATACGAGGTCAACGTTGTTGATCCGTCCACACGTCAGAAAGTAGGCGCCAGTGCTGATGATGATGTTATTTATGAGCAGGTTGAAAACTTTAATATCAAGTGGGTCAAACCGGCTTCGCTGAGAGATAATGTACAAAAAATTGTGGATAGATTCTGGGCTAAGATTACAGAAGCTCAGGAAGAAAAGAAGCAATGCGTTGAGAGTATGAAACACGGCGATGAGCTGCCAAGCGGTGTTTTGCAAATGGTAAAAATTTACGTTGCGATTAAACGGTCTCTTTCAATAGGCGACAAAATGGCCGGACGCCACGGCAACAAGGGAGTTATCGCCAAGATTATGCCCGAGGAGGATATGCCTTTTCTCGAGGATGGTACCCCTCTTGACATATTGCTGAATCCTCTCGGTGTTCCGAGTCGAATGAATGTAGGCCAGATTCTCGAAACACACCTCGGCTGGGTGGCAAAGGTGTTGGGCTTTAACGCGGTTACGCCGGTATTTGATGGGGCTTCAGAAGATGACATCCAGCAGTTGACTACCGAAGCAAACGAGCTGATGAGTAATCGAAAAGCACAGCTCTGGGAGAACAAGGAAGCACCGCCGGCGGATGAATTTTTCGTAAATGTTCCGCCAACCCTCAAGACACAATTGTATGACGGCAGGACTGGTGAGCCTTTCGACCAGTTTGCAACAATTGGATACATCTATATGATGAAACTGCATCATCTTGTTGATGACAAGATTCACGCAAGGGCAACCGGGCCTTATAGTTTGATTACCCAGCAGCCGTTAGGCGGCAAGGCCAGAACCGGTGGACAGAGATTCGGTGAAATGGAAGTCTGGGCACTGGAAGGGTATGGCGCTGCTTATGCACTTCAGGAAATGCTCACGGTGAAAAGCGATGATGTTGAGGGGCGTACAAAAATCTATGAATCAATGGTCAAAGGTCAAAACAGCCTTGAAGCTGGAACGCCTTTGTCTTTTGACGTATTGTGCAATGAGCTAAGAGGATTAGGATTGAATATTCAGCTCGAAAAGAAACGGCTTGGAAGCATCGCACTTTAAGTAATTAGTGGGTTATCGATTGTCAAGTGTCACAATGGTAAGGGGCATTAAATGTTAGGAAGTATTTACGATCGAATTAATGACTACGGTTCGGTCAAGATTTCGTTGGCCAGTCCCAATGATATTCGCAGTTGGTCTTTTGGGGAAGTACGAAAACCTGAGACTATCAACTATCGTACTTATCGTCCGGAGAAGGACGGATTATTCTGCGAGCGGATCTTTGGACCGGAGCGTGACTGGGAATGTGCCTGTGGAAAGTACAAAGGTACAAAGTTCAAGGGGATAATTTGCGATCGATGTGGAGTTAAAGTTACCCATAGCCGCGTCCGAAGAAAGCGAATGGGGCATATCAATCTGGCAGCCCCGGTTGCGCATATATGGTTTTTCAAAGCTATACCAAATCGGCTTGGAAACCTTTTGGCAATGAAATCCGCCGACCTGGAAAAAATTATCTATTTTCAGGAGTATGTCGTAACAGAGGCGGGCCAAAGCCCCTTGAAAGTCGGTCAACTTCTCAGCGAAGAAGAATTCAGAGAAGCTGAAAAGAAATACGGAAAGTCGTTTAAGGCCAGTATGGGTGCCGAAGCTATCAGAACTCTGCTGGAAAATCTCAAACTTGATGAAGTCAGCACTCAGCTCAGAGAGGCCATAGGCAAGACAAACAGCAAGCAAAAGATAAAAGACCTCACAAAACGACTTACAATTATCAACCAGGTCAAGAACAGCAGCAATAAGTCGCATTGGATGGTGCTTGAAGTGGCTCCTGTCATACCGCCGGATTTAAGGCCTCTGGTTCTGCTCGAAAGAGATAACTTTGCTACCAGTGATTTAAACGACCTTTACAGGAGAATTATCAATAGGAACAACCGTTTAAAGAAGCTGATGGATCTGAACGCTCCTGAAGTTATTATCCGCAATGAGAAACGAATGCTTCAGCAGGCGGTTGATTCTCTGCTTGATAACGGTCGCTGCAGGCGCTCTGTTTTGGGTAGTAATAATCGCCCGCTAAAGTCTCTGACCGATATGATTAAGGGCAAACAGGGACGATTCCGTGAAAATCTTCTTGGTAAGCGTGTGGATTATTCAGCCCGTTCGGTAATTGTTGTTGGTCCTAATTTGAAACTTTATCAATGTGGATTACCGAAGAAGATAGCTCTTGAGCTGTATCAGCCTTTTATTATTCGCAAACTGAAACAGCGTGGCCTGGCAGATACGATTAAGAGTGCCAAGAGAATGATTGAGCGTCGTGATGAGCAGGTCTGGGACATACTCGAAGAGGTTATTCATCAGCATCCGGTGCTGCTTAACCGGGCACCTACACTCCATAGAATGGGTGTTCAGGCCTTTGAGCCGGTCCTTGTTGAAGGTAACGCGATTATGCTGCATCCTCTGGCCTGCAGAGGTTTTAATGCTGACTTCGACGGCGACCAGATGGCGGTGCATTTACCGTTAAGTGTCGAAGCACAGGCTGAGACGCATATTTTAATGATGACCACCTCCAATATATTTTCACCTGCCAATGGTTCACCGATGGTTGGACCGTCGCAGGATATGGTGATGGGCAATTATTATTTGACGTATATAGAACCTCGTGATACTTCCGGCAAAAAAGAACTTAGGTTATTCCGGGATACTTTCGAGGCCATTATGGCCCTGGAGATAGGTAAAATTGGTTTGCATAATAGAGTTAAAGTCCGCCTAAATGGCATCAAAGTGGTTGGAGAATTCGAATCGGAGGATTCGCGTATTCTTGAAACAACTGCCGGAAGATGCATATTCAACGATATGCTTCCAGATGGAATGCCGTTTTACAATATGACGATGTCTCAAAAGATGTTGAGTCGTGTGATTAGTGACTGTTTTAAGTTTACTGGCTCGGCCGAGACGGTGGATCTGCTTGATAAAATAAAAGATTTGGGTTTCAAATATGCTACTCTTGCCGGATTAAGCTTTGGTATTACGGACATCAAAATACCGCACAAAAAGGCAGAGATTATCGAGCAAACCGAAAAGAAAGTCGGCAAAATACTTAAGAACTACGATAACGGTGTTTTGACTGAGGGAGAAAGATATAATCAGGTTGTCGATGCCTGGACCAATGCCAGGGTTGCTGTAA
>JAVVFI010000345.1:0-5747 GCA_032250555.1 Sedimentisphaerales bacterium | reverse complement strand
AGTTCTGGGATAAAATGTGTAGGTTTCAGTGAAAGCCGCCTCCACCTGGCCGCTCCATCTGACCGAGAAGTTATCATCACCGACAGACGGATCAGGTCCGCCCGGGTCGCCCCAGTTGAAGTTGATTTGAGGATCAACACGGTTTAGTACCAGGTTCTCGAAATTCATACCGTTAAAGTAATCCGCCCGCACACCACCGCCGTTCTTTGTGATTGTAAAAATCCAGACGTTGCCTTTATGTGTTTCAATACCGTCGAACTCATCGACTCGCCAATAGTAGGTCTTCTCTAATTCAAGCGTTCCGGGGGTGAAGTCCGTATCACCTACAGGGCCTTTTGCAGTGCCGCCGGTACCGGCATCGACATCTGCAAAATTGTCCCCGAAGTACACCTGGTGTATTTTTGTCTCGAAACCAGGATCCCATGTAAGTACTAAATCATTCGGATCCACGAATTTGGCGCCGTCGGCCGGTTCCGGATTATAGGCAGTCTTGGGCGGAACCAGAAAGCTCCAGAGGTCGCCTCTCCACGGACTGTTTGGATCGTTTTCATTGATTTCGTCAACCCGCCAGTAATATGTCGTTCCATTAACAAGTCCGTCCGGAAAAGCAAAACCGGGGAAGCCGACTACAAAAAAGTCTGCGGTCTGATTACCCTGGAAAACACTCTCGGCGCCGTTGTTCACATCGTCGAAATTGTCACCAAAGTAAACATCGTGCGTTACTGCCGAAATACCCGGATCCCAAGATAGGCTTGCCCATGTATCCGCATGTAAGGCGGCATCTTCCGGTTCGGGATTAGTAGCCTTAAAACTATTAAAAATAGGCGGGACATAGTCGCCTTCGTACCATCTTACACTGTCTACCCAGAAATCACCGGCCGCAAAACCTATATGCCATGTAAGGGTCGCAGGAGTTACATTCTCAGTAAAAACCGGAGTTGTTACACTGAATTCTGTCCATTCTTCAGTCATAGTAAAAATCTGATCACCATATCCCGTCCATGGATCTTGTCCCAATTCCGGCTTGTAATTGATATCCAGGTTACCTTCCTTGCTTTTGAGAAAGGCCGATAGAGTATATTTCTTGCCCGCTTCAAAAACAAATCCTCCGTATTGCAGACCGAAATCCCAGAAATTAGCGCCAGCATTGGGTACTGTAATATGCAGAGCATAATCTCCTTCAATCGGTTTTTCGGAAACTGCCGCGCCATCTAATTTTTGCACTACTTCCAATGTTGCGCCGCCGTATTGAGTAAACGGGTTATTGGTGCCGTCCTCAAAGCCGCCGTTAGTCAGCATATTTTCCTGAGCCTGACTCGGATTGAGCCCCATAAATCCTATTAAAAATACGGCTGTCAACCAGATTATTCGACTTTTCATAATACTTACTCCTGTTAAAAAAAAGTTGTAATAGTAACGAACATGCTTTGGCTACACGCCGAAACATTTGTTGTTCCCTAAATGCAAATTGTTGGTTGAAATGTGATAAATCAAATCTTAAAGACAAAGTTATTTTCAGAAATAACCTGCGGACTTGTGTAATCACACCTCCTTTTTTCCAAAGAATAAACTTTTTTCAGCCCACATAGGGCGGTAATCCACTTATATCCATAAGTATATATACGGATATAACCTTCACAAGTTTATTTATACCAAATTTTACCGGTTTTCGTCAAGAAAAAACTATATTGGCAGGTGGAATTGGAGTTTCCATTTTTGAGAATTATCTTATGACCTAACTTTGTTTTTTATAGAATCTGCTGTCAACCAAGCCAACAGAAAATAAAAAGGGGCTCATGCCGGGATTCGGCATAAGCCCCGAGTTGATACATAAACTTTCGTCTTAAAAAGGACGAAGGCCTATTATTTGGGAGCTCCGGTAAGCTGTATGTTGTCGATTGCCCACCACCAGTCATTTCCGGCTTCGAATAAACCAAACGTTAAAACAACGCTTGTAGCCCATGGTGGATTCTCCAAATTGAGAGTGATAGTGTCATTGGTGGAACTATCATTCTTAAAGTTTGGACTTGCTGCATCGGATTCCCACAGGAGCACCTCGATGGGATCGCCGCCATCGTATGAGGCAGTTATATTCGCCGTTTGATGATAGTTATCATCGAACTCCGGGCGCCAGCTCGAATCGAACTTGAGCTGAACCGTACCGGCCTGAGCTTCGGAGATATCAATTGCAGGTGTACTCATGTAGGTCTTGTACCAGCCTTCAGATGCCGAATCTGTATGTGCGGTATCGTCCCACTCATCCGGATCGGCCACAGCAACTGCGCCCTGTCCCAATGTGAATTCTGTACGTCTTTGATCACCGGCGACGCCGGCCCACCAATCCTTGTCAGTGATGGCCCAACCGGCCCAATCGGCTACACCGTCAGTATCCGGATCACCTATTCCCGGAATACCACTTTCGTCAATAAACCATCCTTCCGGTGGAGTGTCTGTCCAGACATCCGGGGTGCCTGCGGATTCCTCCGGGCTCTCTCCAAGTTCCACGAGCTCGAAATCCTCTTCAAACAACAGGAGTCTTCCTACGGGAGCAGGGGCGGTAGATAATCTAATGTCATCAACGAATATCGTACCTGATCCGCCGGCATGAGGATTGCTCTTATCACCAAAACCAATAGAAATAGAATTCACGTTGGTGAGGTCAACACCCTGGGCTGCAATCGCCTGCAGATCGATATTCCAGGCCGTCCAGATACCTGTCTTTGATGCTTCAAGATCATCATTATTAACTACCGCACTACCGTTGATAGCAACATACATCTGCTCTGCGGCGTTTGCCCTGTTACCTTTGATATAAATTATCAACGTGGTAACACCATTCACTGTCCAGTTACGGTTGGAAGTTAATGTCAGGGTTGCCTCAGAATTACCGACAGCGTTATCGTAGAACAACGGCATTGACTGAGTTCCGCCGCGGACGACAGTCTGCTCGGCAAATGGTGGATTTTCATAGCCTACGAGAGCTCCGTTTGCCGGATCTCCAAATCCATCCAACCAGGCAAGATATATTCTGTTACTCCCGGCTTCTTCTTCATTAAGGTCATTGTAGCCCTCGAAATCATCCACTACGAGGAAGTCGGCTGTCGTGAAACTCCACAGAAGACCTTTAACAGGATTGCCCGCATCATAGACTGCATCGACACGCCAGAAGTACTCCGTATCCCAGTCAAGTTGGCCGGGTTCCAAAATCTCTTCACCGGCTGCTTTGTTGCCTTTGTATTCCGGCGAAGCTGTCGTGGCATTGTTCACGGCATCGGCTTCTGTGCCCAGATATATATCGTGCGAAGAAGCAGTATCTGCCGGCGTCCAGTTCAGAGTCGGTGCCTGAGTTACATCAACAGCACCATTAGATGGATTCGGGGCTCCGGCAGCGCCTACTGTCGTAAAGCTCCAGACATCACCCTTAAAAGTTTCGGCGGCGTCGAACTCATCGACACGCCAGTAATAAACCTTCTCTGCTTCGAGCGAGTCCGGTGAAAAGTTTTTGGCTGCCTGGTTAGACCCGCCAGCGGCGCTGTCAACTTCTTCAAAGCTGGTGCCGATATACACTGTGTGTAGTTTAGCACCGAAACCTTCCTTCCAGCTCAATTCTACATTCAATTCTGCAAACTCAGCACCATCAGGGGGATTGGGATTTGTCGCAATCTTTGCCGGAATCGAAAAGCTCCAGATGCTGCCTGCTTGTACACTACCGTCATCCTGAATTTCATCGATCCGCCAGTAGTAAGTTGTCCCAGGAACAAGGCCGTCCGGAAAAGCGAATCCCGGAAAGCCGACAACATAAAATTTTGTCGTTTGATTGCCCTGGAACGTATCTTCTGTACCATCTTTCACATTGTCAAGATTGTCACCGAAATAAACATCGAACGATGCCCCGGCTCCCTCCCATGCAAGGTTTGCCCATGTGTCTTCATGTACAGCACCATTGGCAGGAGTAGGATTCGAAGTACCTGCCCATCCGTTACCGGCTATACTCAGTACCAGAACCAAAGAAACCAGATAAATCAATTTTTTACACATAATAGTACTCCCAAAAAAAGAATTAAGATAATTATTGATTATGCTCTGGCCACACACCAAAACATCTGTGGTTTTTCGAAATGTGAACTGTTGATTTAGAGGTGATAATATTTACGTAGGAACACAAAGCCGCCGCTACCCCTGACTCCGTGTTTTGCATAATACTCATCCTCCTCTATATGGAAAATTGAAAATTTTCCAATACAGGTGCCGAAATTCGCAGACATCTGCTTTTCTGACTTCTCTACAGGGCAGGTTCTGCGAAGTCACAAGTCTAACAATTATTATTTATACCAAATCAGCAGCTTTCTCGTCAAGGAAAATCACTCAAATTATTTGTTCTTTATATATAATAAATAAAAAGGGGCCTATACCGAATCAATCAGTATAGACCCCGAATTAACGCAAAACAGCAACCACTAATATTTGCCCTTGTAGTTGCACTTTTTGGTTGAGGCTACTAATCAATCTTCCATAGTTCCAGGATCACGATATCTCCGCCGTTAGCGTCCCTTGAATTGTTGGGATTATCATTAGAGTTGCCCTGAAGCTGGTGAATGCGGATATAGCCCTGGGTGACCTCAAGTATGGGACTATTTGCACCGGCATCGGTCGGCATACCATTCTCATCCATATCGACGAACACAGGACTGGGAACTACTCCGTCTCCCGGCGGCGGGATTTTACCATCAAATCCCACGCGAGCGAAGACTGCGTCGCCGGGCTCGTCTCCTGCTATCTCGCCGATGTCATACTGGGATTGATCATGGTTGCTCACCAGGACGACATAGTTGGTCCCGATGTTCTCCGGAGGCCCTGAACCGCCGTCTTCAGCTAATATGCGATGAGCATGACCGTTATCCGCCTCGCCAAAGGCACCTACAAAGCGATATAGGCCGTTGGGAACATCAACACGGAAAATGATTCCTTCCGGAACAGGACAGGGCGTAACCTTATCACCCATCACAGCTTCACTGCATTCATCAAGAAAACTCTTGGCTCCTATGAAAGAATCATAAAGCTCTTCCGGCAGTTCGTCCGGGAACTCGTTTCTGCCGTTGGGTGAGTCATCGAAAGGACCAAATACTCCATATCCACTCCTGTCGCCATACGGTGAGTCCGTGGGATATAGCACTTCGTAGCCGTATCCTCTGTCCGGGTCGTATTGCACTGACTCAACGCTGTCATGGAGCACCATCGTATAGTTGACGGTCGGAACGTTGTAGGTGGGACTCACAAGTGCCCGAGAGCCAAAAGCAAATGCGGCTACCAGAGGCGGCCTAAATCCGGCAAGGTATCGAATCTCGCCGACAGACAAAGCCCTGTCGTACATAACAACTTCATCCAGAGCGCCATTCATTCTGCGCGAGACCCAGCCGGCAGTGCCATCACCACCGAGGTAAACGTTGCTGTTCCACAAGACAGGTTCATGAGTAACCTCATTGACGGCGCCTGTATCGCCATTGACATAGAACGTTGCTTTATCGGGTTCTATCGTAACGGCGCAAAAGGTCCAGTCATCTTCGGCGATCATGTCGCCTCCACGGTAGCTCCACGAACCTGAATCATCATTCCAGTGATAGGCCAACTGATAACCGAGTACGTTGAGGCCGGTAGCAGGACCGGGATCGCGAGTCATAATGATCGAGGACCAGTCAGGCTGCGGGCCGTTCGGTTTGATCCATCCGGCCATCGTGGCTTCCGAAAGC
>JAVVFI010000344.1:0-5769 GCA_032250555.1 Sedimentisphaerales bacterium | reverse complement strand
GGGCGTTACGTACCAGAGGGAAATTAATTCGCCGCTTGAGTATTACCTTAAATATTCGATGAATTACTTTGCCCCAAAAGCCAACGTCTTTTTTCCGGGAATTGTCCCAGCCCCATGGGATAACTCGCACAGAAGTCTCCGGAAAGTCAGGTCTTTCTTCCCAATATTCCGGATTACTTGCAGAAACCGTAACCTGGTCAATACCATTGCGCGCCAGTTCCCTGAGCACAAAAAACAGAACGGCTCTGTCACCTTTGTTTGTAGAGCATTGATTAATAACAAGGGCCTTCATATTCGGAGTTCCTTTTTGCTCCTGTATTTATTTCTCACTGCTGCTATTAATTCACCCGTTTCTTTTCTTAGTGAAATAGCTGTGAAACTTACTATTACAATAACGATGGATAATGTAAGCATTAACACCCAATGGACATTTTCTTTCGGCAGAATGCTGCTCAGAATCAATAGTGCCGCAATTGAAACGAGACTTGCCGCCAGAGGTTGAGATAAGCTGTCTTTAAGATATTCAGATGGGTGTATCCCCAATTTTCGCAGGCCGTAAATAGGCAGCCAAAGCCCCATATATGCACTAAGAGCAATCACAAGTGCAATCGAAGCTGCCATCGGTACCGAAACGAAACCTTGCAATAGAATTAGCTCAAGTATAATAGCGCCTCCTGCTGTTGTTATTGCTGCGATAGTCAATCCTCGCAGATGTCCTATACCTGCCAATGAAGGCAGCCATATTCCGAAAAATCCACGGCCGGCAACAGATATTAGCAGCACCCGCATTACAAGGACTGTTTCTGATGGAACCGCTTCCTTAAACCAGATTGACAGTACTTCTTGGGTAAAAGCAAACAGTAAAATCAATAAGGCACCGGCCAGAGCAGAGCTTATGTGGGTTCCTTTTTTAATTACTGCTTTTACTTTTTCGATTTGTCCCCCTGCGTTAAGACTGGTAATGACCGGCAGGAAAACATTTTGAGTACCCGCCAGGAGACCGCGGATAAAACTGGGAATCAAAGAGGCAATAGCATAAACCTCGACATCCTCGGCGCTGCCTACTTTTCCGACCACTAATACCAATGTACTGAACATAAAAACCATGCTGCCCGAACGTGCCGTCGCATGGCCCGTATGTCGAAATATCTCTCGAATTGTGTTCTTTCCGATCTTCGAAACAACGATTTTGAAGCCTTCGATTGATTTTCTCGCAACTGAAAACATCAACAGGACAGATACCGCCGCTGCCGTTACGAATGCCAATTGCACGGCAATCATACTTTTCCAGAGGGCAAGTATTCCCAAAGTTAAGGCCAGGCGAAGCAGATTAGCTGTAATTGCGACTGCGTTGGATCTCGTATGGTACTGATAACCTCTCAATGCGCCGCCGAAAGTCGCCTCCACTATCCTTAGTGCTAATGTAACACCGACAAGTATGCATGTAATCTGTGCCTCGTGTGCCGATTCGGGGGTGATAGCTTTGAATATGTCTGAAACGAAGAATGATAACAAAACAGCCGCGGCAACGGTTAAAAAAGCCAGTCCCATGAGAATACCGAAAGAGGCTGAAACAAAACGATTCATTTGATCAGTATCTTCACGATAGAAGGCCACAAAACGATTGGTTGATAAGGAGAACGCTCTTTCCAAAATCATAGGATAACGAAGCCCGGTTGAAAGCAATGCCCACACACCGAAGCTTGCGCCAAGGTTGTACCGTATAGTCCTGAACAGTACCAGACCGACCGCAGCCGCAACCAGCATTCCCGCCCAGTTTGATCCGGCATTCATTATTATGCGTTTTCGCAATGACATCTAATACCGCTCGCCATTTATTTCCTGTAGAATCTTATTAAGCTCTCTTCGGGCTTTGTAAACAACATTGCAATCGCCGGAATTTCTCAAAACGTAATCAACTGTATCGTTGAGAGATTGTTGAGCATGTTTTGCTGTTTTGGGTTTTTCGGGCCTAATCTTCTCTATTGCTTTCTGCAGTTCGAAAAGATATTGATAGTCCTCGACGCCTTCCCGCCAGGCTTCCCATCGCCGGGATGGTACGATATTCTCACTAGGCCCGGCCAAAGGTCTCTCCTTGCTGCCGTAAACAACGCCGGAAAAACCCTGAGGTCTTAACGTGTCATCCCAGGGGACAGCACCGGTCTTGAAATTAAGCCCGTAATAGTAAATCCAGAAGCCCGCTCCGGTTTGACCTCGCTTAAAAGCCCGCCACGGCATAAGGCGAAAATACGAATAAGGGTCTTTGGCTTTCATTGGCCTTAAACACTCATAAGTCCAGACTTGTTTTCCAAAGCCCTTTATTTGCTCCAGCCATTGAGGATATCGCTCGCAGTAACTGTCCTGAAGACACCATATATCTACAAGCTCCCTGAATCTCACAAATTCTTTAGGCCCTTTACTGAAAGAGTTGGCATAAATCCTTATATTGGGATCCGTTTCTTTGATTAGTTCTGCAAGTTTGTAAAAGTCATCACACAGACTCTCATCGAACGGATACAATGCGAATTTATCATAGCTGACACCGGCATTGTTGAGATGTTTTACTATGTTGTTCAGCCATTGCGAAAAAACGGCCTTCCACTGCTCACTCATCCATTTAACATTTCCGAACCGGCCATGGTCTTTCTTATTCCTGTTGAAGTCTAAGCAAAGCAGATATATCCGGGCGTAATTGTGATGGCGAAGGGCGTTGTCTAATTTTGTAAAATTTGGTTTTCTGATAACGCCCGGCCGGTCCGATGAAAACCGCAGAAAAGGCAGGTCCTGCGGAGGAATAGTATAAACGTTAATATGATGATTACTAAGGTCCTCGGCCATCTCAGTTGCAGATGCGACATTATAGTAGGCCCAGTTGCATGTACTAAGGGCGGCATTCTCTGGAAATTTATGTTTTTGAACCTCTATAGTAACAGGTATGGTTTCTATGGGCAGATTTTTAGTTTTTTCACTTCTTGCCCAAACGCCGACTTGTCCCTTATATGTCCCGGCCGCTAACGTTGGACTGTATGCTGTCAGCCATATTTGTCTCAGCTCCCCAGGTTGCAAATCAAAAGACTCTTTCTGCAAGGCAAGGGCATCGGCTATCGAACCAACGGTGCTGCCTTTAACATATACAGCTTTTCTGATTTTGAACACTTTGTTACTGTCAATTTTCCCGCCGTCGGGCCCGAGCAATGGAGAAATGGAAACACCCATCGTCATCACTTCATCAGTGCAGTTCACAACGTTAAAGGCGGCTGACTCATATTCGTTCTGCCACATTAGAATGTTTATCTCTTTGTCGCTTTCGCGAAGATCCATATTTTTTTCAAATACCTTTTCCATCGGATTTACCGGCAGGCACACGAATGGTTTTTCATACGCCGTCTTATATATTGCGGCTCTTATTTTGCCTGCCTGCCTCTTTATCCCAGGAAGCTCATCAGTTGAATATAATCTGTTTGTTGATGTGTCTGTTTTCCTGGCAAGGTCGTCAAGTTCGGATAGGATTTTCTCACTGAGCCGGCCGGCCGGATATGCGCAGCTCTCTCTGACGGTTTTGACCGTGGCGTCAACCATATCATTCAAATGTAAATAATCCTGGACTTTACTTAACAGCTCCTCGGAAGAATTGAATACTTCGAGATTACTCCTGAGTTTTGTATTGTTTACAGCCGAAACCAAATCACCAAGCACCTCTACTTCATCAAGAAATACATATCGCCAATTAGGCCTTATTACCAGTTTGAGGTATCTTCCCGATGCGTTTATATTTCCAATGCTCATCATGCGCGAGGCTCCGCGATGGCCGCTCGCTCTGACATTTGCCAAATTTTTACTGCTCACTAATCCGGCCAAACGAAACTCCCGGCCATCATCACTCAGCAGCACGGCAATAAACTCAGGAAACTCTACATCTGCGAAGCCCCCCCCGACAGTGTGAATGCGCACTTCGTTGATGACAGACTTTTTACGAAGGTCTATCACAATTTCCACTGCCGGTTCTACGCTCTGCCAGCCTACGGTGTTTTTGTTTGTCCATTGGCTGCCCGAGGTCCTGCCGTCCGTGAGTTGAATCATATCGGATTTATCAGTGCACAAATAATAATTGGGTTTTGCGCTGAGAGTATAATTCTTGTGTAATGCCAGATTTTGTCCGGCAATAACCATGTTCCAGCTATACACCAATATAAAGAATATAAAGAATCGTTTGGACATTATTGCTTTACTAATAGTTGATTTGGTTGGACTCCGTCCCCGTCGGCTGCACGCATACACGTATACAGCCTTACTGTCATACCTGAATTTTCTGCCCGGACCATTGTTCTTATAGTCTTATCCGTACCGGATATATTGATACTAAAGTCTGTTTGGAGCGGATAGACCAATAGCCTTCTTATAACATAAGTATCGGCAAATAAAGAACATAGCTTTAGTAAAGACGTGCTTCCTAAGTAGTTGTTGATCCAGCGGTTTGAAACTTAATAAGGAGCGATCAATAGATGATGTTATATTTAAACTTTACCCACTAAAGACCGATAAGGTTGTTTGGCTCAGCAGGGAGAAGTTCCTATAGAAGGCTTCTGTACGCATAGCCATTGAGCATAAATGTGAAGTCTTCGACATCATCGTCAGCGCGTGGCAGATAGAAATTGAATGTCTGTCTTGCTGTTA
Source organism: Sedimentisphaerales bacterium (assembly GCA_032250555.1). Lineage (GTDB taxonomy): Bacteria > Planctomycetota > Phycisphaerae > Sedimentisphaerales > Anaerobacaceae > NIOZ-UU13. The sequence goes on along the minus strand of JAVVFI010000344.1, from coordinate 1,095 downwards.
CATCACAAGCTTGTTTGCACCAATCGATTACGCTTTTACTGAGCCATCTGTGCATTTCCGCACTGCCGTCAGCCCATCCCAAAGTGCTTTGTGACCTGCTGTGCCAGATTGCGAATGGATCCACCCACCCTTTTGACTTAGGATTCATAACCCATGAACCATTGTTATATCCTCGTGGATCGGCTTCTTCCAGAAATACGTATTTACTTGAGGGTCTTTTTATCTCAGTGTATTTGATGTGAGGAATAATCTCCCAGGCGCCTGCCGGATTTACTCCGTACATACCTCCTGCAATGGAGTAACTTCTAAAGGCATATATCTCTGGATTTTTCTGCCTTAGGTCGGCAGGGCAGCTATATACGTCAACAGTGCTGCTGACATAAGGAAATAGAGCACCCTTTCGTAAGGCCTCCTTCTTGTCCTCAATCATGTTGCCGGAAGGATTTAACACCCAGCTCCCATTAGCTTCACCTGTCGTGCCCTTGACCAGCTCATCATCATTATCATCCTTATACATAATCCAGGCCAATGTCATAGTGCGTAAATTCTGGACACATACAGTGCCTTTGGCCTGATTTTTCACCCGCTGTAAAGCAGGCATAAGAATCGCCATAAGGATTGCTATAATTGCGATTACCACCAGAAGCTCGATTAGTGTGAAAGCTTTTGTTTTCATTTTCATCCCTTTCTTTCCGGAAAAATGAACTCTCAATAGCATATATTTGCTTTCAAATAAAAAGATGCATTTAGACAATGTTGTGTTCCGTTCATTCAACGTCTTTAATGGCTTGAATAAAGTTATTATATGACGTTGAGTCGGGTATGTCAACCTCGGCAGTCAAAATATACCAATAGAAGAACACAAAATGCTCCCAACGTTTCGGATTTATTTTATTCGCTTTTATCCGGACCGTAGTAAGAGCAATATGTTTTATCGGTTTCCCATACGGTTACACAATGCAGGACGGCTTCACCGAATTTGCCTGCCAGTTTGTTCCATGCAAAAACAGTAATATTCTCAACAGTGGGAATGGTTTTGCTGAAATGACTAACATCAGCATTTAAATTTTTATGGTCAACAAGTTTTATCAGCTC
>JAVVFI010000343.1:0-5794 GCA_032250555.1 Sedimentisphaerales bacterium | reverse complement strand
GCCGTCGGCGAAATATCAATACCAATCCACTGCCGACTAAGATTTTCAGCGGCGACTAATGCAGTCCCGCACCCGCAAAACGCATCAAGGACAATGTCGTTTTCATTAGAACTGGCTTTGATAATACGGTCTAAGAGCGCAAGCGGCTTCTGTGTTGGATAACCAAGACGCTCGGCAGCTTGAGCTTGTATTGGCGGAATGTCAGCCCAAACACTATCAATAGGATTCCCTTTCTGTTCATCTAAATAACGTTTCAATACGGGAACTGCACCTGGTTTGGTTTGAATAACAATTCCCTTTTCGTATGACTCCTGCATACGCTCTTTTGTCCAACGCCAGACACGCTTAACGCCAAGAAATTCATAAGTAAGATTTGGTCGATCTTTGTTGGGGTTGGTCAAATCCGCCAAGCGATAACGTCGGCATGTTTTAGGTTCAACATATTTATAAAAGGTTTTGATATAATCTTCATTGTGTGGCAGATATTGACGATTGAATGTGTATTTGTTGCTCGTTGTGTAGTAAAAAATTGTATCGTGATCGTTCGGAAAAGACCGGAAAGCAAGTCCTTTGGCATTAGTACGACGCCAGATTATTTCAGTTTGAAACTGGTTTTCGTTGAAGATTTGGTCGAGCATGATTTTGACGTAGTGTGAGGCGTGCCAGTCACAGTGGTAATAGAATGAGCCGGTTTTCTTTAGAACCCGGTGAAGCTCTACACATCGTGGACGCATAAATTCGATATAGGCCTGCGTTGAAGCGTGTCGGTCTTTGAATGCGCGTTTTTCCTTTGTTTCACCCCAGAAGACTTCATAGTTTCGATTGGAGTTGAAAGGCGGGTCGATATAAATAAGGTCAACGCAGTTTTCGGGCAGCTTTTTCAATTGTTCGAGGTTGTCGCCGCAGTAGATAACCCTTGTATCAAGAAATGCAGAGTGTTTGCCTGCCGACGGCACAGCAGATGCCGACTCCGTTTTTGCCGTCTTTTTCTTTGCCATAGGTCAGATCCTTTCTTGATACAAAACTTCTGTTTATATGGTTCCGGATGATACTCGACTGTCAGGTCTGCCTAACAATAATTATTCAGTTTTATACGCCTTTTATTCAACGGAGTTTCAGCTTAGGTAATCGCGGTTGATACGCCAGCCTACATAGACTCCGACAATGCTGCCGATGCTGCTGACTAAAAAGGCGGTCATGAATCCACCGAATCTGGCTCCTGTCCACCATCCAATCCAGCCAAAGACAATCATGCCTATGAATATACATAGCCTGTTCATATCTTAAATATTTAACACAAAATCCCGTCTTTGTACAACCATTTCCAGGGCAATTTTCTTAGGCGTTTGGTTTTGCCGGAGAAGATAAGGCTTGCAATCGCTGTCGTTCGGGTCTATATTTGTACATCTTGTTCATATTTGAAAGGATTGATAAATGAAGTATGATGTAGCTGATTTGTCATTAGCCGCTGGCGGTAAGAAGCGTATTCTCTGGGCGGATAATGATATGCCGGTTCTGGCGGCGATACGAAAGCGGTTTGCCAAGAGTAAGCCATTAAAAGGTATGAATGTTTCGGCATGTCTGCATGTTACTGCAGAGACTGCCAATCTCATGAGAACACTCAAGGCCGGCGGGGCAAATGTTGCTCTTTGTGCTTCAAATCCGCTTAGTACGCAGGACGATGTGGCGGCCTCATTAGTGAAGGACTTCAAGATTGCGACTTTTTCAATATGCGGCGAAAATCGGGCCACATACTACAAACATATTTACTCTGCAATTGACCATAAACCCGTTATTACATTCGATGACGGTGCTGATTTGGTCAACGAGTTACATACAAAAAGAAAAAAAGATGCTCCACGGATTATTGCAAGTATGGAAGAGACCACCACAGGAGTCATTCGTTTGCGTGCAATGGCTAACGAAGGGAAGTTGAAATTTCCCGTCATTGCTGTAAATGATGCTGCGACAAAACATTTGTTCGACAATCGCTACGGAACCGGCCAGTCAACCGTTGACGGTATTATTCGGGCGACTGATTTTCTGATGGCCGGTAAAAAAGTTGTTGTGGTAGGTTACGGCTGGTGCGGTCGAGGATTCGCTATGCGGGCAAGGGGTATGGGAGCTATAGTTATCGTTACCGAAGTTGATGCTGTAAAGGCTCTTGAGGCCGCGATGGACGGATTTGAAGTTATGCCGATGGCAAGAGCGGCAAAAGTCGGCGAGTTGTTCGTGACCCTTACAGGTAATAAACATGTTTTGCGGGCTGAGCATTTCCGCGTTATGAAAGACCGGGCAGTTGTTGCCAACAGCGGGCACTTCAATGTTGAGATAGATATACCGGCACTGAAAAAGCTCAGCAAGAAGGTAATACGTAATGTGCGAAATGATGTTGTCGAAGAATATGTCATGAAAAATAACAGGCGGATTTATCTTCTGGCCGAAGGCCGATTAATCAACCTCGCCGCGGCTGAGGGACATCCTGCAAGTGTGATGGATATGAGCTTCGCTACGCAGGCACTGCAGGCTGAATATGTGATAAAAAAACGTGGTAAGCTTTCTGTTGCGGTCCACGATGTTCCGTTAGAGATAGAGCAGCAAGTGAGCAAAGTCAAATTGAAGTCAATGTTTATCGATATAGACAAGCTTACACCCGAGCAGATTGCTTACCTTGCCAGCAGCGGTGAAGGGACATAAACCCGGGCCCCGTCTGTCGTTGTTTATGGTTCGAGTTTTTGACCATGGTTACGAGTTACGACGAAGTGAGGCTTATGGATAATAATGAGACAGAGAAGGCTCCGATAGCGGTCTCGAAGTCTTTTATGGCTGTTGGCCCAACACTGCATTACAGCCATAAGAATGTTCAGAGATGCTGGATGCTGGCTGTTATATTTTTCGGCATGACTTGTTTTTTCTTCTCGAAGATAGCAACCGGCTCCTTTTGGTCATTCGATATTCAAACGGCGACAAGACCCGGGTTCTGGCATTTGGGCCAGACAGTCATAAGCGGAGTGAGCATATTCGAGTATCCCTGGCAGATTATTGTCTTAGGGCTGCTTATGGGGATTATGTCAATTGTACCCGTGTTGATATCCCAGCTTATGAGCTTCAGCTTTAGCTTTGTTTTGATATTGTCGGTGTTTTTCCTGGCAAATTTGCCCGGTTTTGCGATTTCCCTGTTAATAAGTTGCCTTGCTGTTGCATGCCGGCCTCTCCGGTTTCGCTCTCGGTTTGTAGCGATTGCATTATGCACAGCGCCCCAGCTCATTTACTGGGCATACTTCGGAGGCGTCAGGGGTGTGGAGCCTATTAAATGGGGTTTTTCTTTCGCTCCGTGGATTTTTGCATGGGTTGATGCCTTAACGATTGCGGGATTTGTTCTCGGTATTGGCCACTTTACGCGCTATAGACCGGGCCTCGTCTGGATATTTACTGCCATTACACTCCTCTTGGCTGTTGTTGTCTTTGAAGTAACAATCGGCTTCGATGAATTAGACTATCAGCTTTATGTGGCCAAGAATAAACCCGAACAGGTAAGTGAATTTCACGGCCAAAGTATCACCGAAACCCTCGACAGAACGACCAAAGATCCTATTATCAAGAAATACCTGGAAGGTTTTTTCTATCCTGCTGACCCGATAGCGCTGAGAGCGGAACTTAAAAGAGAAATCCAGATTAAATTAAGCTCCGACACCTGGCCAAGTTGGCTTACAGTGCCCGAAGAACTCCAGTATCAGGCGAAAAGGCAATGGCTGTTTGGACAGTATGATTTATTTATAAATAAACGTTCCAACAGCAATCGGATGCCGATAGCGCTGTACTGCAAAGCGCTTTTAAGCGAATACGGCCCCGATATCAATATGCTTGGCAAAAAAGAAATTTTGCATTTTTACAGCGATTATCCACACGAAAGGTCACGCGAAATATGGTATCGGCTATACAGTGAATTCGGAAAAAGTCCCGAATCGATAGAGGCCAGATGGAGGATTGCAAAACATTGGGCCGGTCAGGGCAAATTTGAGCAGGCGGATAAACTTCTTGTCCAGGCCGAGACCATGTTGGCGGCTGAACGGTCGAAACTGCTCGAAAAAGAGAAGCCCTCGGATGAGTCGTTGTTCGGCTTGTTTCGTCTTCCCGCAGACTCTGTTATGACATTACCTAAGTTATCCGAATTGCAAAGAAGAATAGATCAGTTGCGATTGCTTATTGGCCCTGAGAATCGAACAGATGAGCAGGGAGCCATTGGACGCCTGGCGGAGTTTGTTATGCTGAATTCATACGAATCAGACTACCCTCAGCATCTCGACAGATTGCTGGAGCAAATTGATGATAAAGACCGGCTTCGTGACAATATACTCTTAGCTCAGGCAAAACTCATTGCCGATGAGCAATTGCGAACTGAGAAATTAAGCCAGCTCCATAAGGAATTTGAGAAAACCGATGGTGGAATGCTGGCATTGTATGAGTTAGGGCTTTTGAAGATTGGCCTGTATCAGGCCCAGTCTGATTCCGAGCAGAAGAAAAAATATTTAGCCGATGCCAGAGCAACTCTGGGGAGTTTCATCAAATTATATCCGTCCGGCTTCTGTGCCGAACAAGTCAAAAAGAATCTCGACGGCCTGCCCGGTAATTAATGCTGTTTTCGGTTATTGAATATCCAATGACGATTTACTGCCGTTTCGGGTGATTTGAGTTGACTTTCCTGAAGATTTTGTTAAAATAAAATATGGCTGGAGGCATCTTCTTTGCGCTTTTGTGGCCTTGTTATTGTTATATATTCAATAAGGACTTTTGACAGTGTCAAAGGGTGATTCTAATTTGCCCCTGCTGGTGATTTTAATCGGTGGCTTGGAAGATGAATTTGTCCGGCAGACAAAGAATATACTTGAACGCCTCGGTGTTGAGTCTGCCCTTTGCGATAATGTCTATTTGGCCCTCGGCGATTTGGCGAAAAGAGAAAGCCGGAACGTTCTGATTATCGGCCGAGTCGGACTGTTAAGCAAAGAACAGGGGCGGTTTTTCCATATAGCCCGCGCCAAGGGTTATAAATGTTGTTGTATTGTAGATAGAGACCTGGTTAGCAAACGAAGGCTAATCCTTAATGCAGTCGAATCAGGGGCTTACTTAATAGATAAGCCCGCAGAAATTGAAGAGGTGCTGATGAAATTCCTGGCCGGCGGAAAAAGTCACCGTTCAGGAGAAAAAGAAAATCGTAGAGCATCCGGCTTTCTTAAGGATGAATTTCTTACTACCAAAGCCGAATTAGATGCTTTACTTGAGGTCCAGCCGGATGAAAAGCTATAATTCATCTTCCAACCGAAACGCTCAGAAAATTCTGCTTGTCGGTGATGTTAACAAAGCCTTCCTGGATGTCGGTAACATTACGGATGAGCGATACGAACTCTGCACCAATATGCTTGATGCCGTAGATGCTGCCGCAAAGAATAATTTTGCGGGGATCGGTATCGTGATGGCTGGTACCTCGGCAAAATTAAGTTCGGCCCTGAAAGCTATGCGGGCCGGCAGCCATGCGAAAATTATTCTTCTGGCCCAGATGTATGAAGAGCCGATAGCAATTCAACTCCTCAGTTCGATCTGCAAAGATACGAATCCGGAGGACGATTATCTGATTTGCCCTGTCCAGACGGGCAGTTTTTACAAATCCATTATAGCCGGACAGTCCCAGAGTACAAACCTGGCTGGTTTATCTATCTCTGTTGATGCTAAAATTGAAGAGAAAATCAAACACCTGGAAAGACTGGCCACCGAGGACGATTTAACCGGTTTGAAAAAC
>JAVVFI010000342.1:0-5842 GCA_032250555.1 Sedimentisphaerales bacterium | reverse complement strand
TGACGGTATCCATAGCAGCCGAGACAATCGGTATATTTATCTTAATATTGTTTGTTAATTGAGTGCGGGTATCAGCCTGGCTCGGCACAAAATCGCTTTTGGCAGGTATCAGCAGCACATCGTCAAAGGTTATACCTTCAGCGACAATCTTACTCTCATCCATTTTTGACTCCAACAAGAAGTTCCAGCCCTCGCGTATGGTCGACGCGTGCCGGGGCGGAAGATAATTCTCATTCCTGCACAATATTGAATGCAGAGTATAATACCACTTATCACGACCGTCAAACCTATTTTTTCATCCGGACTAGACTTCTCAGAGTTTATACGGATATTTACCCTGACTTACACCAAGGGCTTTAGTCTCTATGAGTATCCTGGAGAATTTCTTTTACTTGTTAAATCGGCAATCTCAGCAATTATTGATAAAAAAAAGGACCTGCAGAAAATCAGTACAGGCCCCGAATCGACAATGACTAAGGAAATCTCAAAAAATTCATTTTTAGTTACTATTTCTACGATCCTTTTTAAGGTTTTACTTAGGGCGCAGGTCTTTCTACAAAGTAGAGCGGCTGCATACCCATGCCACTCCATGGGAAATCACCATTAGCAGCAAACCAGCCCAACACTCCATCGTCATAATCGATGGCCAGCACCGAGAAGCCGACGCTGTCGCCGACATTCGGCGGAAATACATCAGTTGCGAAATCACCCTGCATCGCCGACCACGGAATCCTGCTTTCCACCGTCCAGTTTTGTGTAGCCGAATCGACCGATCCGGCATAGTCGGACTGTGCCATGATGTCTCTGGATATCCAGGCGCCAAAATCGTTCTTGGCGAGAGGACTTCCGTTTCCGCCATCCGGGGCGATTGTGGGGATATACATATTTGGGGTGATCAACTCATCAACTGTTTGACCAAAGACAAACTGAAGCGTATCCGAACTGTTGGGATTGGGTCCTGCGAAGCTGTAGTTATCATCCTGCGCGGACAGGGCCGCGTAGAAGTACGTATCGTCCCACATGAAATAATACGTGGCATTGAAGTCATCCAGAGAGGTATCGGTGGCCTGGTTATGAAGCTGGCCCTGGTGTGTGATACCCTGGAAATAAGGATCTGCGCCGGTGCGAGTCTCGGCGTTAAGAACCATCGCCTGTGCTCCGGCGTATTCGGTTGCTGAGACCTGGCCGTCGATGGTTATCTGCTGACCTTCGGCGAGCTTGACACAGTTCACAGGCCAAGTGAATCCTTGTTCCGGCGCTTGTTCGGAGGCTACCACGGTCAAGAATACGTCATCGACATAAATCATTTTGCCAACCGGCGTTTTGGAGAATAGCTGCACCTGAATTGTGGTTCGATCCTCCGGCTCATAGGCCGTATTGAGCGTGTACTCGAACGGAGTCCAGGCATCCATGACAGGATTTGTCAGAGATGCCGTGAGGTTCTCGACTTGCCCATCATGCTCTTTTATGCGGAACCAAAGAACCGAATTCCCATCCCATGAGTCGGCGGGGACATAATACGTACCCCGCAGTGTGAGGGCTGCATCGGCCGGAATTCGATCCCACTCCTCGACCGTCTGGGCGACAGCATGGAATGTGTCGGAGCCCAGACCTTCGATACCGAGAGACGTTTCTCCAGAGACTTTCTGATCTGTCGCCAGAGAAAATGCGCTGATGTCGCCAGCACCTTGCTTTACCCATGGCTCCAGGGATTCCGTAAAACCATTGTTCTTGATGTATTCGCCATAGAATCTGACCCAATCAATATCCACAAATGTTATGTTGTCATAGTGGCCAAAATCGAAACGGAAGTTATTAATCCAGCCTTCCCAGAAAGAGCCGGTGTTTATATATACGACAAACCACTCGTCAATCACGGGAATATTCCATGGTCGTGAACCGTGTCCGCCTTCGACAGGGAACCAGAATGCTTCGTGTTGCGTCTTCTGCCGGTCGGCCTCGTCGCCGGTCCATTTCATGCGAACTGCGACGCCATCGATGTTCTCTGCGTAGTAAGGTCCCGGTGCTGAGAAGAAGTAGGGATCAATTGTGCCTCCGGGCAAGTCCAGCAATAAGCTTCCATCGTTTACATCAAAATATGTGATACGTTCGGCACTGATGTTCCACCATCCCTCAGTGTCACCCGGTGTATCGAATTCCCAATGGGAGTTGACATATCGCCAGTTATCATCTCTGACATCAAAGGTCGGCTCAGTCCAGCTAATGAACACATCGTCGAAATAAATGACCTTGCCAGCGACTGTCTTCGAATACAGTTGCACGTCCAGGGCGGTCCTCTCTTCAGGGGTATAGGCCAGCTCGAGCGAACCGGCACACTGGAACCACTCGTCAAAGACAGTGACTTCAATGGGAGGACTCAGCCTCTCATCGGTGCCGTTGAACTCACGGATGCGGAACCACAGCGAGGCGTTCTGGTCCCACGAGTCGGCGGGGATATTCACCGCAGCGTGTACTGTCGCAACGTATCCCTCATCCATTTCCAAGCCGCCTTTGACAGGTTGTGTCAATGCGATATATTGTCCGGTTCCGGTACACTTGACGGCATAGGAAAAAGAGTTTACGGTCTCCCACTCCTGATCATTAAAGTCAACCGGATTGCCGATGATGTCCCAGCCCAGCAGGTTGCCCCACTCGAATGTCTCATTGGTCAGATAGAGACTCTCCAGACGAATCCAGTCGAATTCGACTGTTCGCTCGGCACCAAGACCGTCGGCCAAATCGAAACGAATTTGATTGATAGTCCCTGTCCACTCTGCTTCACCTATGAGGTCGACAAAAACCACCTGCCAATCATTGGAGTCGCTTATTTCATATCCTTTGCTTTTTGCGGCGGGATTGAACCAAAAGAAGCTCTTTCCTCCAGCCGTGCTTGCATCCTCGGACCATCGCATGCGCGCAATAACACCGGTGACGTCATTGGCATCCAGCGGTGGTGATGGCCTGAAATTGATAAACGGGTCGGTTATGTTGGCTGCAATTGTTGCAGTCATTACCCCGTCCTTAGCAGCCAGTTCAGCGATTTTTCCATTTGGCATCCAACCCTCCGTGTCTCCGTCGGTGTTGAACTCGGCAGTCAATCCCATGGGTGACAACACCAAAATAAGGGTACATGCGAGCAGTGAAGCGAATCGTTTCATTTTCTAACCTCCATAAATTTAGTTGATCGTAAGAACAAACAATAGATATTATTAGAGATAATCAGAGCCCATACGAGATCAATCAACATAAGCCCCAAACTCACATAAATTCAGAGTCATGTCATCGAGTTCAGTTTTACTCACCAGTAGCACTCGGAGGATAGAGACGAATATCATCGAAGTACATCATTCCTGAGCCGCCGGCAGTTGGATTGGTCCTGTTGCCAAGGCCAAGTGTAATCGAAGTTACATTGGTGAGGTCCACGCCCTGGTCTGCAAAGCGCGTCAGGTCGATATTCCATTGGGTCCAGGTAGATGTCTGCGCCGCATCGGGATTATCATTGGTTACAACAGCGCTGTCATTGAGAGCAATATACATAGGCTCGGCTGCATTAGCTCCTACGCCTCTGAACCAGATTGTCAAAGTATTTACACCTTTGACTGTCCAGTCCCGATTGGAAGTCAATGTTAAAGTTGCTTCAGATTTGCCGACTGCGTTATCGTAGGCAAACGGCATTGATTGATTTCCGGTGTGAACGATAGTCTGCTCGGCAAAAGGAGGATTAAGGTTACCAACAACAGAACCGTTTGTAGTTGGGCTGTCGAAACCGTCTATCCAGGCCAGATATATCCTGTTGGAAGCCGGGTCAGTTTCATCAAGGTCATTGTAGGCTTCCATATCATCTATGATAAGGAAGTTGGCGGTGGTGAAGCTCCAGAGAGGACCAGTCCACGGGCTGTCGGCGTTGGCGTTATTGACCTCATCAACGCGCCAGTAGTAAGTAGTATCCCATTCGAGCTGCCCGGGCTCATAGCTCTCAAAACCGGGACTGCCGCTGCTCTTTAATTCCAGAGAGGCTGCATCGGCGCCGAAATAAACTTCATGCGAAGCACCAAATCCAGGTATCCAGGTTAGAACAGGTGTTTGCGTTATATCGACAGCACCGTTAGAGGGATTTACACTCTGGACGGCACCCTGGGTAGTAAAGCTCCAGACATTTCCTTTATATGTTTCGACAATATCAAACTCATCGACACGCCAGTAGTACGTCTTAGCCATTTTAAGCGGGCCGGGAGTATAATCGGTAGTTCCCTGAGGAAGACCGCCGGCGGCGTTGTCCACATCGGCAAAATTGTCACCGAAATAGACTGTGTGCAGTTTGGAACCGAAACCTCCGGTCCAACTAAGTTTGCCATCGGGATCTACAAGCTCGGCACCATCAGCCGGGTCTGGTGCGTAGGCCGTTTTGGGCGGAATACTAAAACTCCAGATTTCGCCCTTCCAGGGACTATTCGGCTCGGCGTCATTAACCTCATCGATGCGCCAGTAGTAAGTCGTTCCCGGAACGAGGCCGTCCGGATAAGCAAAGCCTGGAAAACCAACGACAAAAAATGTTGAAATCTGGTTGCCCTGGAAAGTAGTTTCGGCACCGGCGTCCACATCTTCGAAATTATCACCGAGATAAACATTGTGCGAGGCGGCATAACCACCCGGATTCCACGCAATGTTAATCCATGTCTCAGTATGCAAGTCACCATCAGCAGGGGTTGGGCCCCAGGCATACGGCCATATCCGGCCTTGCATGGCGCTGAGAACTTCGACGCCAGTCAAAGCATGATCGTACATGCGAACATCGTCGATTAGGCCTGTATAGTAACGCGAGTCGAGGGTGTTTCCTCCGACAGCAATTACATCGTGGGCATTTAATGGATTACTATTAGCGTGATCGAGAGTTTTTTCATGAACACCATCAATATAGATACTGATTTGCTGTTCCTGCATATTTCGAATAGCCGCGACATGCACCCACTGTCCCGTTACAACGTCTCTGTCTGAATTCACAGAGAGGTCCGGGTTTCCACAGAAAAATGAGAGCTTTGTATCCAGGACCGCCAGGATATAATCGTTCGCCACACCGGCAACGTCAGACCAGATAAGTCCACTACCCTGATAGCCCTGGGCACCGAGATTAATGCCGGGGGTATCAGTTTTAATCCATGCCATTAACGTAAAGTCATCCTGCACGACACGCGGGACCTCCAGGTAGTCATCAGTCCCATCACACTCAAGACCGCCTCCTGTTTTCCCTGTCACCCACTTTGGCTCACCATTTAAGGTTCCATCGTTACCATTGCCGGACAAGTCATTCGCCACACTTCCTGAACCTTCATCAAGTGTCCAGTGGACTACAAGATCTGATGATGCGTTGCCTGTTAAGCACAGCATTAGAGCAAGAGAAACAAAATAAATCACTTTCTTAGACATAATAATCCTCCTTAGAAATAATATAGAGTGCCGATTGAAATGTTCCATATATTCACAGTGAAACACAACTCTATCTTTAAAGCTCCGCGTTTCACAGAATCCATATCCTCCTCTATTCGTTACTTTATAAGAATTGCGCCCATAGAAAGAATAAAAGCTTCGGATGCCATAGCTTACAAGCACAGAATCAACTTCATTTATATCAAAATATCATCTCTGCTGTCAATAAAAAAAGGGGCCTATACCGAAGAAGTACAGACCCCGAATTAACGAATCTATTACAATTTTACTTTACAGCCGAATCCTGTTTTACGGTGCCGGCGGATGCACACCGATATCGTCGAAGTACATCGTACCTGCAGCACCGGTTACCGAGCTAAGGCCAAGGGTAATCGAAGTTATATTGGCGAGGTTTACG